>JBMLRK010000566.1:0-1167 GCA_049241065.1 Spirosomataceae bacterium | reverse complement strand
AAAGCCGATAAACAAAATCGTGCGATTGCAGGGCTGTCGATGGGTGGCTTTCATACCATGCACATCAGCCGATATTACCCGAATATCTTCGATTATGTCGGGCTTTTTTCAGCGGCTTTAATTCCTCGTGAAGATGCTACGGGAAAAGTGTACAGCAATATAGATGCAACCTTGAAGGCTCAGAAAGAAAACGGATTAAAACTGTATTATATCGCCATCGGAAAAGACGATTTTCTGTATCAAGCCAATGTTGATTATCGTAAAAAACTAGATGCGTTGGGCTTGAAATACGAATACCTCGAAACAGGCGAAGGACATATTTGGAAACTCTGGAGGATTTATTTAGCAGATTTCGCTCCAAAGTTATTTAGGTAAACTCACTTCTACGAGACTTGGACAATCCTTCATCCAGTCTCGTAGAAGTCCCCCTACCCTACAAATCAACACTTCTCAAAGCCAAAATTAACGTATCTTCAAGTCCGTATTGGTAACAACTTCATCAACAACCCTTTATTTTAATTCCTATATTCATGTACTACCTCAACTCCAACAAGGCACTTTGCCTTAGCTTTTTTATGCTTATCTCAGTAAGCTTAACGAGTACCGCACAAAGTATCATTAACGCAAAAACCTTTTTCAAACACGATCGTTATTTAGCTTCTGATAAGCTAGAAGGGCGTTTTCCTGGAACAAAAGGCAATAAAAAAGCAGCCGCCTACATTGCCAAACATTTCAAAAAATATGGCTTACAGGCATTTAACGACAACTACTTCCAAACTTTTCAATTATTTGCCAAACCCGACATCAACAAGGTAAAGTCTGACAGTGTAAGTACCCAAAACGTCGTTGGGTTTATAGAAGGCTCTGACCCCGTTCTCAAAAAAGAATTTATCGTGATTGGAGCCCATTACGACCATTTGGGTTGGGGCGGTAAAGGCACAGGAAGCAAAAAGAAAGATACCCTTGCCATTCATAACGGGGCAGATGACAATGCTTCTGGTGTGGCGGCCTTATTATCTATTGCAGAGCAAGTTACCCAACTAAAAAACACGACCAAACGAAGTATTATTTTCATTTCTTTTAGTGGTGAAGAAGAAGGACTACTTGGTTCTAAGTACTTTTTAAACCACCCTCCCGTTCCGTTGGAAAGCATTAAAGTGATGATCA
>JBMLRK010000565.1:0-3659 GCA_049241065.1 Spirosomataceae bacterium | reverse complement strand
AAATAAGCCTGACTAACCACGCTCTGTACCGAGTTTTCCCCTGTGATAAACATCTTCGGATACTCGTCTAACAAAGCCTGATTACAACGGTTCATAAACGGTAAATCGTTGTACTGATAGGTATCAATTCTCCAGCCATCTACTCCAAAATATTCAACCGTCCAAAGGGCATGTTGGATTAAATAATTGGCAACAAACTCATTATGATGATTTAAATCAGGTAAAAAGGGGACAAACCAACCATTTTGTTGTATCTTAAAGTCAGATTTGTTGGCATGAACAATATCCACGATTGGTTCGTCACGATAGGAAGTATTGGTATATTCGTCCCATTGGTTCAACCAGCTTTTCATGGGTAGGTCTTTCAGAATCCAGTGGTTGATACCTACGTGATTATAGACAGCATCTTGTACGATTTTGAGTCCTTTGGCATGGGCGGCTTCAACAAGTTCTTTATAAGCGGAGTTTCCACCCAAGCGACGGTCAACGTTGTAATGATCCGTAAAACCATAGCCATGATAAGCTGAACGCATCTCGCCGCCTTCGTTGGTTTGAGGTTGGTTATTTTCCACCACAGGATTTAGCCAAAGCGTAGTAATACCAAGTTCTGTGAAATAATCTAAATGTTGTTGAATCCCTTTTAAATCGCCTCCATGACGTAAAAAAGGATTTGAGCGATTGGCAGCAGTATCTGCCATATCCGCAAATTTGTCATTGCTAGGGTCGCCATTGGCAAAGCGATCGGGTAAAATTAAATACACTAAATCAGCGGAATTAATTTCCTGCGGATGTTGATTTCTTACCTTTAATTCATACGGTTGTTGAAGATGTACGATGCTCGAACGGTTTTTCTTGCCTTTGGTCGTAACAATGGTTTTAGTAATATCAATCAAGAACGTTCCTGCCTTAGTTTCAGGACTAATCGTTAAGTCCAGAAAAAGATAATTAGGGTTGTCAACTTCATTCACTTTAGTAAGTTGAACACCTGCATAATTGATAGAAACAGTAGCTCCTTTCAGGTTTTTACCATAGACTAACAATTGAAGGTGAGGGTTTTTCATACCGACCCACCAATTACTAGGGTCAATCCGTTGAACACTTGGGTTTTGGGAATAGCCGAAGACACTAGCTAAGCACAGGCAAAGCAGAGCAAGAAGTGATTTTCTCATGTTTTTTATAAAAGATTGGTTAATGGATGTCTGTTTATTTATCTACTAAGATAGCTTGATTTATGCTAATATTTTCAACGAATACGTACTAATATTAGGTGGTTTATAGATTGCAAAGTTCAGTTTTTTTTCTGTATTTTGCTCGAAATTAAATCAAAAATAAACAGAATTTTTCAGAAGTATAGTGTGCTAATCTGTGCTATACACCAAATTTTATTCTAAAAATGTCGCTAAAACCCATAAAAAATTTAATACTTTTGCTTAGCATACTTAGCTCTTTTAAAGCGGTTTCACAAGTAAAAAGTATGACTGCAAAGACTCCTGTACCAGCAGTGCCTTCAAGGACTGTTAGTAATGCAAGCCCAAAACCAGTAGCACAGCGTTCCGTAGTACCAACTACGTCGCTGAAAACGGGAGGGAGTCGCTCCACAGTGAAAGTGGATACTGTAAAGAAAAAAGTCTTAGTAAATAAACCCAATAAAGATAAAGTCCCGATTAAGAAACTGATGACGAAGAGAAACGACAAATTAGTGGTATTACAAATGATGTTTCATTTGTGGGGAAATACCAACACTACCAACAAAGAAAATGGCTCGGCTGAGGAAAATGGCGTAACCAAATTTAAGGACATCAATGATAAGGCCTTGAAGGAATTGAAAAAGTTCGGTTACTCGCATTTGTACATGACAGGTTTGATTGAACACGCAACCATGGAAGACCTTTCTGCTATTGGAATTCCTAAAGATAACCCAGAGGTGGTAAAGGGGCGTTGTGGATCGCCTTTTGCGATTAAAGATTACTACGATGTAAACCCGTTTTTTGCCACGAATCCAAAGAAACGCTTAGTTGAATTTGATTCAATGGTGACTAGAATCCATAAAAATGGCTTGAAACTCATCATGGATTTTGTGCCAAATCACGTAGCAAGAGAATATCATTCGGATATGAAACCTGCGGGTGTAAAAGATTTTGGACAAGACGATGACCAGTCAAAAGGTTTTGCTCCCAATAATAACTTTTACTATTTGCCTAATACCGAATTTAAAGTGCCAGCTGGGGTTGTACCTCCTGTGAAGGCCGATAAACCGTATTACGAAAGCCCTGCTAAAGTATCTGGTAATGATGTGTTTACGGCACAACCTACGATTGATGATTGGTTTGAAACCGTTAAGTTGAATTATGGAGTAGATATTTTAGATCATCGTCGTACACACTTTGACTCAATTCCTGATACATGGCTGAAAATGGTTCATATCTTGAAATATTGGGCTGCGAAAGGAACAGACGGTTTCCGTTGTGATATGGCTGAAATGGTACCTGTTGAATTCTGGAAATACGCTATTGCGGAGGTGAAAAAAGACTATCCAGCGGTGATTTTTATTGCAGAAATTTATCGCCCTCACGAATATCATAGCTATATTAAAACAGGTGGATTTGATTATTTATACGATAAAGTCGGCTTATACGATGCTCTTAGACATTTAGTAGAGCAAAAACACGATGCTTCTGCTGAAAACATTACTCGTGTTTGGCAACAAGAATCGGGTGACATTAGCGAACACATGCTTCGTTTTATGGAAAACCACGACGAACACCGTTTTAACAGTGCTTCGATTGCAAAAGGTGATCCATTTGCCGCTGTGCCTGCCATGATGGTTACGGCTACGCTTCATACAGGGCCATTAATGATTTATTTTGGACAAGAATTAGGCGAAACAGCAGAAGGAAAAGAAGGCTTCAATCAAGCAGACGACCGTACGACGATGTTCGACTTCTGGGGCGTAAAAACGCATCAGCAATGGATGAATGGAGGCAAATTCGATGGAGGACAGTTGACGGAAACCCAAAAGTATTTAAGAGACTTTTATAAGGACTTAAATAAATTGGTGAATACTTCGGAGGCAATTCAGAGCGGTAAATTCTTCGATTTACAATATATTCAGAATGAAGGATATAACCGTCGTAAGGTATATAGTTATTTGCGTCATACCGATAATCAACGTATGCTTTTTGTGTGTAATTTCGATAACCAACACGAGCAAAATCTAAACATCGTTGTGCCAGAAGGTGCATGGACAGCTATGGGATTAGAGCCTAAAGGAACGTATGTGTTGAAAGGAATCTTTAATCAAAAGTCGCAGCGAAAAATTAATGCAAGCGAACCAATTGAGGTGAGAGTTGCCCCAAATTCAGTAGCGGTGTTCGAGATTAAAACGAAGTAGGTAATGATGTTGAATGTTGAATTTTAAATTTTGGATTTAATGAACTAGCTAGTCGTCAATTTACAGCATTGAGACACCTTTGTTTTCTCTGACAAATTTTTGGGCAATGTCATTATTTGTGACATTTTAGCCCTGAAAGGGCGATATATCTCAGCGATGGGTGTTAGCCCATCGTCAAAAAAATACAAAACTATGTTTTCTATGTCTCTATGTGGTGAAATAAGTCAAGGTAAGTAACAGCCAGTGAATTAAATCCAAAATTCAACAT
>JBMLRK010000564.1:0-9423 GCA_049241065.1 Spirosomataceae bacterium | reverse complement strand
AATAAATAAATCTGAGATGATTATGTGTCATTCCTATATTGTATTACTAGTGACATGTGTGAATTCGACTTCATAGGTGTAATTGCCCCTGATATTTCAATATATGTATCTAAGGTCGTCTTATTCTACTTAGTGTTTCAGGAGAAATACCAAGATAATTCGCTATCAAGTATTGTGGAATACGCTGAATTAAATCTGGTCTTTGTGTAAAAAAAGATTCATATCGTTCTTGAGCAGATTGTGAGATGAGGGAATATACTCTAAACTGAAGGTCATTAAAGGTCTTTTCTGTCAAAATTCGCACAACTCGTTCCCACTTATACGACAAGGTGTACATTTTTTGTAAATCTTCATACGTTAACACAAGTATAACAGAGTCCTCTAACGCTTGTACGTATTCCAAACTAGGTTTTCTGCTTGTAAAACTAGGCAATGAGGTAATAAAAGTCCCTTCTGACCCAAAGTAGCGGATACTTTCTCGATTATGTACCAAATAATGTATCCTAAAAAGGCCTTTTTGCACAAATGCGATTTCATCCGCTATTTGATTAGCGGTAACAAAGTATTCACCTTTTTTGATAAATTTAGTTTTTAAAAAAGGTCTTACTTGGTTGATTTCATCATCTGAAAGGTCAACAATTTGGCGAACCAAGGTTTCGATAGAAGCACTCATAGAGCTAGGTTTGTTTATTAATAAATACAAGGTAAGCTAGGTTACAACTCTCTTAAAGTAGTAACAGTTGGAAACGCATCTAATAATTCAAGTATATGATATTGATTACTTAAACATTCAATTAATCTGTACGTATGCAACAAAGTAAAACTATATAGTTCATGTTAGAGACAGAGGTTGACCATTAACATTCCTAATAGTAGTAAATACATATTCTGATGGTAAGCGGTTGTACATATTTAAAATTTATTCTTCTGACAATCGCAAGACATCCTAATTAATAGGCTATTTTCAATAAAAGTAGATACAAATTTAAACAAATATGTTATGTATTATACGTATTAGATTTTTTTTTACTTAGATAAATCCTTTCTAAAACCCGAACATAAATGTAACTTCCCTTTTGATTATACAGAACGATATATTTTTATACCAATGGCATTAATTTCTAAAAAGAAAATCCCTTTTAACATCAATCTTCAGCTCAGAAAGTATCTTGAAAAGTATCGAAGAGAAATCAAAATGCCTGTTCAGTATGGAGATTTACTCCGTTTTGAATCTTCCATAAATTTATATGACCGTTTTGGGAATGATACCTTATGGCAGACTGTATTTTTTCCATATAGTGATATTGAACATATATATGAGGGTTTGAAGCAGATTTATGCCGATTTGAAGACTGATGGAGATGAAAAAGTGATTCAGCACCTTACGATAGATCGTGTAGATCTATGTACTTATGGCAATACGCAACCTTTTAGAATTCGCATTGTCAATCGTGTGAATGAAAACTTTGACTACTTCTATATTAAGAAGGCGGATTCATCTCGGGTATATGGAATGGAATTAGAACACCTTTTATCACCCAATCGAATGAGTTATTTAACCTTTCGAAATACCTTGGTAGAAGAACATATTGTTGGAATTCCTGGTGATCAGTTTTTCAAAAATGATATTATGAATGACCCAAACATTATTCATAGACGTTTAGCGAAAGAGTTTGTCAAGTTTAATGAACGTTGCTTTGTCCGTCTTTTGGGCGATATGCACTCTTCTAACTTTGTCGTCGATATTACGCCAGACTTTGAAGATGTTTATTATCGTATTCGAGCGATTGACTTTGATCAGCAGAGTTTTGAAGGAAAACGTTCGGTTTATATGCCTCAATATTTCAAACAGAACAATAAATTGATTGAACTGGGAATGAAATATATTACCCCTGAATCTGCCAAACAGTATCAGATTGAAGAACGTTCGTTAATTGCGGGACGCTTGAAGGTAGAGGAACAACGACTCAACGAATTAATGGCAATTATGGCTCGTGATGAGATTTCGAGTCCTGAAAATACGGCTCAATTAAGTTCAGAATTGGCTCGTTATTATAAGTCTGATAAATTTTTAAAGTGCAAAACGATGGGCGAAGTTGTTTGGACGAGTTTGGAACAGGTTTTAATTCATAGGTTTTAACTTATAAGTTTTCTCTCTGCGTAACGATGTGAGTTATTGCACGGAGTTACGCAGAGAGTCCCAGAGTTACACAGAGAAAATTATGATTGTGATTTAGAGAATTGTCTTTTACTCGAAATCAATTATTGCACGGAGTTACTTAAAGAGCCACAGAGAACATATATCTATGTTAAGGTTTTAAACCAACCATTTCATTCAAGAAACTTGTTGTCTGCTGTTCTACTCCTTCTATGTCTTTTGACAATACATAAGATGCAATCACATGGTACCCTGCCTTAGGAAAATTAATGAGACGCTTGTTTTGAGGTGCAACACCTAGCTTTTCATACATCTCTAAAATTGCTTTTACAGATACCACATTATCCTGCTCCTGCTCACTTTTATAGTAATACCCTACAAAAGTGGGGCATTTTACTTGAGCGAAGGTTTCGGGAGTCATTACGTTGGTGAGGAAATTCTGTAAAGCTACTACTCCATTAAGGTGATAATGCGTTGACCAATATTTTTTATGGTTAGGATTTTGTGGCTTAAAATCCCGAATGTACGAGCCTGTTACTAATTTTGCCAAGTATAGCCCCCAGTGATTATCCAATAATTCTGCTTTAGGATCAAAAACCTTGATACACGGAGAGTACAGTACAATTGCCTTAATTTCAGGATGCTTTGATGCTAAATATAAGGTTAATGCACTTCCAAAAGAGGTTGAAACGATAACCACTTCTTGACCTAATTTTTGAGCAATTGCTAATGATTTTTCAGCCGATTGAATGAGTTCGTCCGTTGTTAAGTCCTTCATGGTATTATCTCCCAAATCAATCCCATGTCCTGCTAAACGAGCTAAATATAGGTTTGCTCCATATTTTTTAGCCAGATTGGTATGAACAGGATCGCCTTCCTCTTGCGAAGCTGAAAATCCATGAATATAGAGAAATGCCAAATGCGTTTTTTGTTTTTTTGAGGAATCTGCCCATACAATGCGTGCTTCACAATCGGGACGAATGCCGTTTATTGCTCGTTCCTCCTTATTAATTTGCTCTTCTAACGCTATCAAAGAATCTGGCAAATCTACGTGATAACCATCCAAGCGTGGTTTGGTAGGTTTGGGGCCAGCGAAATAGGCAGCAATTGCAATAAATGCAAAACCTAGGGTGTACTTTAGTATTTTTTTCATGATGAATGGATAGCAATGAGTTTTAGTCGGTAGTTCTTAGAGAATTCCCTTTAACATTTAGTTTGTTTCATTTTAATGAAAATTTAGAAATATTCTTTGACAATTCAAATAGCGAAACCGCTATTCCTTGAGCGAATAAACTTTCTTATCTTTGGAATGGTTTTATTAGAACAAGAGATAAACAACGCAGGCAATTTTCACGTATGGATTTCAAACTTATTTCAGAATATAAACCCACGGGCGACCAACCGCAAGCAATTGCAAAATTGGTTGAGGGAGTCGATAATGGAGAACAAGCACAGACCTTGTTGGGGGTAACAGGTTCGGGAAAGACCTTCACGATTGCCAATTTGATTACACAGGTAAATCGACCGACCTTGATTTTGAGTCATAATAAAACACTTGCAGCACAACTTTATAGCGAGTTTAAACAGTTTTTCCCCGAAAACTCCGTTGAATATTTCATTTCCTACTATGACTATTACCAGCCCGAAGCCTTTATTGCTTCAACGAATACCTACATCGAAAAAGATTTATCTATTAATCAAGAAATAGAAAAGCTGCGTTTAGCAACGACTTCAGCCTTGATGTCTGGTCGTAGAGATGTAATTGTGATTGCTTCGGTATCTTGTATTTATGGTATGGGAAACCCCGAAGAGTATCGCAAATCCATTTTGAGAATTGGTGTCGGAGAAATTATTTCACGAAATCAGTTCCTTTTTCGTTTAGTTGAAATTCTATATTCTCGTACAGAAGCGGAATTTACGAGAGGTACTTTCCGAGTAAAAGGAGATACGGTTGATATTTTCTTGGCTTATGCTGATTTTGGTTATCGGATTTTATTTTTTGGGGATGAAATCGAAGCCATTCAACGCATTGACCCCAATACAGGGAAGAAAATATCCGATGAAAAAATGGTAGCCATTTTTCCTGCCAACCTTTTTGTGACAGGAAGAGATGTGTTGATGAAAGCTATTTATCAAATTCAAGATGATTTAGTAGCACAAATTAAGTTTTTTGAATCTGAAAATCGCCTGCAAGAAGCTCAACGTATTAAGGAACGAACGGAGTTTGACATGGAAATGATGCGAGAACTGGGCTATTGTTCGGGTATTGAAAACTATTCTCGTTATTTTGACGACCGCCAAGCAGGACAAAGACCATTTTGTCTATTAGACTTTTTCCCAGAAGATTATTTATTGGTTATTGATGAAAGCCACGCTACGATTCCGCAAATTAGAGCGATGTGGGGAGGCGACCGTTCACGAAAAGAAGCCTTAGTTGATTATGGTTTCCGTTTACCTTCTGCTTTAGATAATAGACCTTTGAATTTTCAAGAGTTTGAAAACCTGTCGAACCAAACCGTTTTTGTAAGTGCTACGCCTGCGGACTACGAATTACGTCGGTCGGAGGGTGTTATTGTTGAACAAATTATTCGCCCAACGGGATTACTGGACCCAGAAATTGAAGTTCGTCCGAGTATCAATCAGATAGATGATTTATTAGAAGAAATTCATTTGCGTATTGAACGAGAAGAGCGAGTACTTGTTACGACCCTTACCAAACGAATGGCAGAAGAGTTATCGAAATTCTTGGATCGAGTAGGCGTAAAATGTCGTTACATTCACTCTGAAGTTAAAACGGTAGAAAGAGTAGAGATTCTTCGAGATTTACGTTTGGGAGTTTTTGATGTATTGGTGGGTGTTAACTTATTGAGAGAAGGGCTTGATTTGCCCGAAGTAAGCTTGGTAGCAATTATGGATGCTGACAAAGAAGGTTTTTTACGAGATATTCGTTCGTTGATTCAGACAATTGGTCGTGCGGCACGTAATGACCGAGGTAAAGTGTTGATGTATGCAGATCGAATTACGGGTTCGATGGAAAAAGCGATTGACGAAACAAATCGACGTAGGGCTATTCAGATGCAGTATAATATCGACCATGGAATTACACCGAAAACCATTTTACGCTCGAAAGCCGAAATCATGGAACGTACTTCGATTGCAGACATTATGGGTAAACCAACCAAGAGTAATAGTAATTATTACGTTGAACCAACTGAAATGAATCTGGCAGCTGACCCTGTGATGGCTTACATGAGTAAACCTGAGTTAGAAAAGCAAATGAAAAAGGTACAAGCGGATATGGAAAAAGCAGCCAAAGACCTTGATTTTATTGTGGCAGCACGTTTACGAGATGAATTATTGGGCTTAAAGAAGATGCTGGAGGAGAAGAAATAGTGGTAGATATTGGATTTTGAATTTTGGATGAGTAATGTACGAAGGATTGAGAAACGTTTGGTAAATTTAAATTTCGAGACCTAGGGCTTCACCCTAGGCTTAGGTATGTCGCCCTTTCAGGGCTAAAATATACTGTCTCAGCCCTGAAAGGGCGATATATCTCAGCGATGGGTGTTAGCCCATCGTCAAAAAAGGATTTTACAAAATTTGTCAGAAAATGCTATTTTTCAATCCTTCGTACACTACTAATTTTGAATGTTGGATGAGTTATGGGAGAACATTCCCATAACTCATCTTTATTTTTAGGCTACTTCCGCATGAAGCCATGCTTTTTTAGCTAATAGTTCTTCTTCGGATTCTTCAAAGTCTGGGTCTGGCACACAGCAATCGACTGGACATACGGCAGCACATTGTGGTTCTTCATGGAAACCCATACATTCTGTACACTTATCTGGTACGATATAGTAAAATTCTTCTGAAACGGCTTCTTGCGGAGCTGTTGCATCAAAGACGGTTCCATCTTCCAATTCTACCTCGGTCAATTTTGTTCCTTGTGCAAACGTCCATGTTACCGCATTTTCATAGATTGCATTGTTAGGGCATTCGGGTTCACAGGCCCCGCAATTGATACATTCGTCAGTGATTATAATAGCCATACGTGATGATGATGAATTTTGAATGATGGATGTTGAATTAAAAACGGACAAACAAGCTCAAGCAAATTTCACACGAGAACTTATTGATTGGTTTATTTCTATGGAACAAAGTTCCGCAAAAATGGTTTTGAAAACTAATCATTAATATTAATATGTCATTACGAAAAGTTATAGTGACTCTTACAGAAGCGTTGGAATAAGTCAGCTAATTTTTGATGTTGCCCTTGTAACTGAATAAATTGAAAGGTTCGGGAAATATCAACACCCTTAATATCAATGATGGTAAAATCATTTTTCTGGAGTTCCTTGGTTACGGCATGAATGGATAAGAACGCAGCAGAATCGGCATATAACAAGTACTGCTTTATACTTTCGGTACTTTCTAGTTTTATATCAATCACCAAATCTTTCGCTTTTATATTCACTCCTGCCAACGCTCGTTGCACGACTTCCAATGTTCCAGAACCTTGCTCACGAATTACCAAAGGGATTTTCAATAATTGCTCAGGTTTCATTTCTTTAGCCGTTACAAAAGGAGCATTTGAACGAGCAACCAAGACAATTTCATCTTTTACAAAAGGGTCATAATGAATTTGCGGATGATTAGACACCCCTTCGACCAAGGCAATATCTAGTTTTTCTGCAATAATTTGCTGTTCAATAAAATCACTGTTTCCGTTTATGAAACGCATTTGAATATCTGGATGACGCTTTTTAAAAAGAGCCAAAATTCGAGGTAATACATAAGTTGCCAAGGTAGTACTCGCTCCAATGGTTAAACTTCCCTGCTTTATATCAGCCAATTGAGCTAACTCATTTTCGAGTTGCCCATATAAGCGAAAAATCTGTTCGGCATAACGAAAAAGTATTTGTCCTGCGGGCGTAATGGAAATCGAGTTTCCGTGGCGATTAAACAAGCGAGTTTGTAATTGATGTTCCAACTCATTGATTTGCTTAGTCACGGCAGGCTGTGTAATGAACAATTCATTACCAGCTTTGGTAAAACTCAAATTCTGAGCTACACTATAAAACACTTTTAGGCGAAAGTCGAAAATCATGGGGAGAAATCTTAACTTGTGAATTTGGGATGTAAGTTAAGCAAATAAGTAGTTTGGTTCTCGTTCCATCCTATAAAATAAGCCCTCGCTTTGGGCGAAGGCTTATTTTATAGACTGATTAGCATTATTTATCCAACAATTTCATCTCTGATTTTTTCTGTATAGGCTACAAATTTATCTTCTTCTACGATTTCTTTATCAGTTGGTATTAATTCTAGTATTTTTAATGCGTTATCATAAGCCTTATATAAATTTGGATTCGTAGGACGGGTGACTAGTAAATCAAACTTATAATTTTCGTCTTTTGCAGTCTGTTCAAGTAGAGCTAGGTATCCAAATATTTTAGCTGACTTTTCTTGTACCACATCTAATTTTTCTAAATCAAAGGATAATGGCTTGATTAAATGTTGCTGATGATTTTGCCAACAATAATCAAACATCAAGCTTAGTCCATTATTAGCTTCAATTTTTACATCTTTTTGAATATACTGCTGTATTTTTTTCTCTCTTTTTATAATCGCACCTAACTTTTTGCGGATATACTCTTCATTATGCAATGTTCTCTTAGCGGACTGCTCGTCATAATTACTGAAATATAACTTATAATACATTTTTATAATTTCTTCATACGCATCATATTCATCTAATATCCCAGTTCTAAACTCACTAAATTGTAATGCGGTAGCATCTTCTAGTAGAAACTCACGAGAAACAAAGAGGTCTGGCTGGCTTATGATTTCATCATAAAATAAATTCCATTGCTTTGTTATTCGCTGAGCTTTTTGACTAATCCCTTTCAAATTAGCTTTTACAAGAAAGTCAGGGAAACCATGATAACTTCTGGATAAACGTGATAATTTAGTTGGATATAAGAATTGAACTCGCTGTTGTTCAGGAAATATAAATAAAATCCCCACATTCAACGCTTCGCCAGCGGACACAGAGTGTACGTAACGTAAAAGACTGTATGTAAATACGTTCGTGTTCATTATAATATTCCTTTTAAATGTGTTACAAAATTATGACTATTTCGTTTTGCATGGCGTAAATAGTCTATTAATATTTCTGTATCTGGCATTGGTATTTGTTCTGTTTCTAACTGTTCAATATAACTTGTTAGTTTGCTAACATTTATACGCCTTAGATTATCTTCAAATGCAGAGAAGCAGTATTCTTTTGTTTTTTTTATTTTGTTGGACAGATATGGATAAAATACATGATTCTTAACTGGGAAAGTCCATGCTGGGTCTTCCCAATTCTCATAATCTCCATTTACAATCAAACAGAATTCATGATCTATATTAAGTAAATACTCCGTTCTTGCATCAATAGGTTAGGCTTTGTTAAACGTCTATCAAGATTTCGTAATAACACATCAAAGGCAAAAATGGTATCAACATTGTCCAATTCATCTAATGTTGATTGTGGAATAGTTTCATTGAAGTTCAACGATCCGTCAAGATATTCACATCCGAAATTTAGGTAAGCCCCTTTTTCTATTACTTCAGTTTGCAGTTCTCGGGGTAGTGTATTTATAAACCCTTGGTCAAAACGAATAAGTGCAGGAGAGGGTGTCAATAAATCAAACTCTTCGATTAAGGGAATAAGTAAAACCTCTTTTCCTAAAGCCTTGTTCTCTTGTACATCGCTCTTTGAATACAGTTTAACTACAAATTGTTTGAGATGCCCTTCATTATCTCTCACTGTTACAACTAAAGGACGAGTACGTCCCCCTTTCTCAATACGGCTCTCAAAAACTTTTGCTTTGTAAATTGGTAACAATCGAGTAATCGTTTAAGGTGAATAATTTTTAAAGATACGTACATTTCTCAAACATGTTCTAGAATCGTCCATCAGAACTAGTTAAAATTACTACGATGCCATTATGATTATTTCTCTTAACTTACTACATTAATTACCTCCTAGCCATTGACGCTATTTTTGAGTAAAACACTCGTGAGTAGAAACTCCTCCCAATAGCCTAATATACAGAGTAGGGATAAGCATATACCATAAATGCGTAACCAAATTAGGCTTTTCCGAATTCTCCATAAAGCAAAAAGTACTTAAATTGTTGATATACAACAATTTAAGTACTTTTAATTGTAGCCTCGGAAGGAATCGAACCTTCATCTTAGGTACCGGAAACCTACATTCT
>JBMLRK010000563.1:0-2298 GCA_049241065.1 Spirosomataceae bacterium | reverse complement strand
ACATTTTGCATAACTTAATAATGGGGCTGTCGTAATATCGGCTGGACTGTTTACCGTTAACGTTGCTATATCACTGACAGTTTCTCCTCCAGAAGCACTTATCACTACTACGGTATAATCTCCAGGATTGCAGGTAGCACACAAATTACTGATAGTCAATGTGGAAGTAGTTGCTCCTGAAATAATACTCCCGTTACCTCCACTACCATTGACCAGTAGATTACCATCCTGATACCATTCAAATTCAGCAGCATCTGTAGCAACAACTGTCGTCACAAAGGTTTGCCCTACACACAAGGTATTTCCTGACGGTTGAGTCGTAATAGTAGGTACCGTTGGCACTTGTGCATACGATGGCATAACTATTCCTAAAGAAACCAATAAAGGCATTAAAATACAGGTAATGTATTTTAGTATAGTTGTTTTCATAAAATATGAATTAAATAATTTTCGGCTTTCAGAAAGACCCTAATAATACTCTTGCTTCAATCATAAATCAACTAAATGAATGGTCAAAAGTCAGCACTCCATGTAATTTCGATGTGTAAAATCAAAGAAAAGAAAGCGTTATATTCATGTTAGCTCCTTACTTCACATCACACTTATCACTACTTAGAATAACATTAACATCTCTAAGACGCTCTCGTCATGTACTGTATATGGACATAAGCCACCTAACAAATATCACATTCTTTATCATTTAATGATTCGTTACTGGTAAATCATCCTACGTGAATGGTTGTATCTGTACCGTGAACTGCAAAATGTTTCGACAAAAACACGCTGAAATTAAAAGTAGTTATGACTTTTTTCGCACATTCCACGAGTTTCCCCCCCCCAACCACATCTAAGTCGATAGAACCAATTAATCAAAAATCGACTTTATGAAAAACATCATCGTTGTTTGCACCTTGTTTGCTATCATTGCCGTCATTAGTTGTAGTAAAGAAAGTGATGTTTCGCCCTCCACTACAAGCACCAGATGACTACATGCTAACGAACGGAATGCCTGATGCTCAGGTGAGTTTACCCAAACAATATGTTCGTTTACGCATTTTGAATGCCGAAGTAGAAGGATTTTAGCGTTTTGCACATCAACGTAAAAGCGGCAACAGCGAATGACATCGCTGCTCTGCCTGCCAATAATAACAATACTCGCTTGGTCTCCTTTTCGGTGATGCCTTGGGTTGATTCTGTGGCAAAACTCAAGCAGTATGGACAAGAACGCCATATCAATCCGAGCAAATGGTACTTACTAACAGGCAACAAAGAACGGATTTATACGCTTGCCCGTCAATCGTATTTTGCCGAAAAAGGATTAGGTATCCAAAAGAAAGGAAACGGCTTTTTACATACCGAATCAATGTTATTGATTGATAGAAAAGGTAGAATTAGGGGAATTTACAACGCCATTCAAGTCGCTGATATTGAACGCATTTCAGAAGATATTGAAACGCTTTTACAAGAATAAATGGGTATTTTCAACACTATTTGATTAGTCGTAATTCTTTGCCTCCCGATTGTTAACCCCTGTAAAATAACCCTGACAGCGGCTTTTTTGCCCTGTCAGGGTGGGGATACTATTTTAAATACCCATACCTTTTCGTCTGACCCTGACAGGGTCGTTGACTACTGTCAGGGTCAGACGAAAGTTTTTACCCCTCCACTATATCTCGAATAATGTCCAAATGATGTTGAGAATGAATCACCAAAAACTTGCGAGTCGGTTGTAGATTTAGATGTCCAAAATACGGATGTTCAACATAATGATTAGGACTTAATGTATCCAAAACATCCGCCTGCTGTTTGGCAAGCTGGAGTTGTGCTATCAAGCGTTCATTAGTAGGTACTGACTCAGCAGGGCGAACCACTTTAGGAGCTTTTGCCTTACCTCGTGGAATTTTATTCGTTATAAAAACAAGCATTCTCCAAAAACTAAAAGACCAACGGTACTTACTCGGGTCTGATTTTGCCATTTGCGTAATCACTGAGTTAATGACCAAGAGCGAATGCTCAATATGCCAACCCACCGACGAGGACGATACCGTAGGATTTACTTTTTCTTGCGAAATAATCGCTTCTTCTAACTCTTGCAGTATATTTTCTAAATTCTTCATTTCTTGGATTATTTTTGGATATGCTTACCTTTGAAAGATAATAGATTTTCAGCATTATCACAACCAAATATGATTATTAGAAAAACAAATGCAACAACCGATTACGATGCCGTATGGGCTATTTTTTCGCAAGTAATTAAAACGGGCGACACCTACGTTTTTGACCCTAACACGCCTAAAG
>JBMLRK010000562.1:0-1955 GCA_049241065.1 Spirosomataceae bacterium | reverse complement strand
TTGGATTTAGCCAAACACAGGCTCAAATGAATAGCGATGCTAATGCCACTTTTCAAAAAGCAGATAAAGAGCTGAATGTCGTTTACCAAAAAATCTTGAAGGAATATAAGGACGACCCTGTGTTTATTAAGAGCATGATTACCGCTCAAAAATTATGGGTTCAATTGCGAGATGCCGATGTGAAAATGATGTATCCAGACAGAGAAGCGGGTTATTATGGTTCTGTGCTTCCTATGTGTGTGAGCGAGTACAAGGCTCAACTAACGAAAGAGCGTACTACCAAACTAAAACGTTGGCTTACAGGGGTAGAAGAAGGGGATGTCTGTTCTGGTTCGGTGAAAATTAACTAGGGATTGAAGGAGGGTAAAATTCCCTCTAAGGTGTTCAATAACATTTTTTGAAATGAATAAATGTTATTGAACACACTTTTTCAAAGGAATAAATGTATCAGGAGGTAAATTAAAGGGTTCATTCTTTAAATTTTCTATCAGTGTGAGTTTGTGAAATCGCCTAATCGTTGCATTTTTTGCAACGATTAGGCAATTTATTCGTTGCAAAGAGGGCGTTGTACTGTACAGGGATTAAAATCCCTGCTTACTAGCTCGGTCGTCTCTACGAGACTTTTGGGTGTTGATTGTGAAATAGCTTTTGTGTGGGATGGGATTTCAAATCTCGTCCAGCGTGGGTTATCTCACCAATTCATAATTGGTACTTCTACCTCCTTCTGCTTCTTTTTGTAATATGTTCTTGTTTATCAGTTCATTAATATCTCTTACGGCAGTATCTTTTGAACACTTTGCAATTTTTGCCCATTTAGATGAAGTTAATTTACCATCAAAACCATCAAGTAATTTGTTGATTAATTTTCGTTGCCTTTCATTGAGAGCTACCTCTGCATGACTAGTCCAGAAGTTTGCCTTGAATAAAATTCCTGTTAGGGCTACATCGGTAGATTTTAAAGCATTAATTAAACAATGTAAAAACCATTTAATCCACTCGGTTATATCTAGGTTTCCCTTTTGTGTCTGTTCAAGAATTTCATAGTATTGTCTTCTTTCAAGTCTGAGTTGTGCTGACATACTATAAAATCGCTGTGTACTTTTATCCGCTTTTGCAAGAAGCATATCGGTTAATGCACGGGTGATTCGACCATTTCCATCTTCAAATGGGTGAATCGTAACAAACCAAAGATGGGCAATCGCTGCTTTAATTACCAAATCGTATGTTTCATCCAGATTGAACCATTCCAGAAATTGATTCATTTCATTGGCTATTAACGTAGAATCAGGAGCTTGAAAATGAACTTTTTCTTTTCCCATCGCTCCAGATACAACTTGCATTGGCCCTGTGGTATCTTCTCTCCAGTTAGCAACCCTTATTTTGTACATACCACTTCTTCCAGTTGGAAACAAAGCTGCGTGCCAATCAAATAGTCTGTCTGTTGTTAATGGTTCAAAGCAGTTTTGTGTTGCATCAATCATCATTTCAACCATGCCGTCCACATTTCTGTCCGATTCTACAGAGCCAGCTATTTCTAACCCTAACTTTCTTGCGATAGAAGACCGTACTTGATCAGGGCTTAATAATTCACCTTCTATTTCTGTCGATTTTAAGACATCTAATGTTAGCGTATCAAGCAGGGCTTCTCTTCTAAGGTCAAAACCGATTGACTCCATTTTACCCATTAGTCTGCCCTGTAAATTTCTAACCTCACTCAATAGATTAAGGCATTCATCGCTTGACCACTTGAAAACAGGCCAGTTGTTTTTCTGATGTATGAAAATGCTCATTCGTTGTATATTTTGCAACGAATATATACTTTAATCGTTGCAAAATGAATTAATCGTTGCATTTTTTGCAACGATTAGGCAATTTATTCGTTGCAAAGAGGGCGTTGTACTGTACAGGGATTAAAATCCCTGCTTACTAGCTCGGTCGTCTCTACGAGACTTTTG
>JBMLRK010000561.1:12196-37643 GCA_049241065.1 Spirosomataceae bacterium | reverse complement strand
TAGCAAAGATTATTACCTTTTTTCAGCAAGACAATTTGCAAACGCATCAGTTTATAAATCGCTCATTTCTTTCAGAGGAAAGTAAAAACGCATACAGCAATTTATATTTTGATAAGCTAAAGCGACTGAGGTATTCTTTTTTGAAGAGGTGAGGTGTTCCGCTCCGAGATGAATGAGAAAATAGGCTAGGAGCTAGGTTTTGGTTTGTATTACTACATTTGATTCAGACTAGATTCATCCCTTCATAAGTTCATATGAGGATGTGGGTTAATTAAAGTGATAATTTGATTTTTAAACTATTCATAAATACTATGTCTGACGATTATTCCTCACGTTTCGAGTCTATCAGTGAACTAGTAAGGCTCAGAAACCAATTAGCAAAACAGGCTCTCAATGGATTGAGATATGAAGTTTCAGACATTATTAATACTAAAAGTCTGGATAGAAATAGGATTGAGCATCTATTGGACAATTTATTTGATTTTTGTTTTGACCCAGAGGTTTTAGAGGAGTTCAAAAGATTGCTACGATATTATTTGCCAATTAACCCAGAAAGCGTTCATTCTCATATTAATCACTATAGAGATTGGTATGATAGCGATGATCAAGAAATTGAAGACTAAGTGATATAATGGGTTTATTGAACCATAAAACCCATTATGTTGTCTTAACTGTTTTCTAATTTTGTGTAACTAATTGATTATCAATAGTAATTTCGTCCAGACCGCAAAAAGCTCAGAAAGCAATTTCTGAGCTTTTTACTTTTTATGCTAATTAACTATTATCTTGATTGGTTAATTACCTATTTGTTATCTTATTCCAAGACTGTTTGACTCTTCTTTACATAGCGTATATGTTTACTCGCTAACGTGGATTTCCTTGTTTGCTAAATGACAAATCTTGTAAAATAAATTATCCTAACTTGCCAAGGTAAGTAAACGAATGAATATAATACATTGTACCGTTTGGAAGCCTAAATCAATAACAAGTAATACAGATATTTTAATTCTGATAACAAAAGCGGAAGTCCCCAAAATAGTAATCTTAGCTCTGTACTTCGTTTTAACTTTATCTAATTCTTTCATCCACACCCATTTTGAACACAAACAACTCCATTTTGAACACATCCAAAATTTTTGAACTTCAGACCTTTGTACTTCACAAATAAACAAAGCGATGAATAATAAATTAGAAAACAAAGTGGTAGTAGTAACGGGTGCATCTAAAGGAATTGGTGCTGGAATTGCCAAACAAATGGGTGCATCTGGGGCAAAAGTAGTGGTAAATTATGCTTCAAGTAAAGAAAGTGCTGATGTGGTGGTTGCCGAAATAATCAGTTCGGGCGGCAATGCCGTTGCAGTTCAAGGGGATATGTCAAAGCAGGAGGATGTCAAACGTCTTTTTGAAGAAACCGTCAAATTTTTTGGTGGTTTAGATGTTCTGGTAAATAATGCAGGTGTTTACGGATTTTCCTTATTAGAATCATTCACGGAGGATTCGTACCGACACATTTTCGACCTGAATGTCTTAGGAGTATTGCTCACATCTCAAGAAGCCGTCAAACTGTTTGGTGCAAGTGGAGGTAGTATCATTAATATTAGTTCATTTGCGGGAACAAGGCCAGAACCATATTCAGTTGTTTATGCGGCATCTAAGGGAGCAGTTGATTCAATTACGTATGCTCTTTCTCAGGAGTTAGGTGCAAAAAATATTCGAGTTAATTCTATTCGCCCAGGTGGTGTTTTTACGGATGGAGTAGCAAAATTAGGAATTTCAGAAGAATCCGAGGCCATTCAATCAATTGTAAATAGAAGTTCATTAGGGCGTATGGCTACCCCAAATGATATTGGCAATATGGCCGTATTTTTTGCTTCTGATGAATCAAGAATTATTACTGGACAAACCGTTGAAGTGTCGGGTGGTTTTAAGTAAATTACAATCAAAAGTAATGATACCAAGTTAATAGAGAAGTTTTACCGCTTCTCTATTTTCATGTATAATTTCATAAAATGGAAAAGAGCCAAAGAAATATTCAAACCATCAATTCAGTTTCGGAATTACATCGTTTGATGTCATTACCTAAACCTCTACATCCGCTAATTACTTTTATCGACCATTCTCAAGTTACTTCAGTTCGTGACGAAGAAAAGCCAAATCTACTGCTCAATTTTTACAATATTTCTATCAAAAGAAGTTTTCAAGGACAGTTAAAATACGGTAAAAACTACTACGATTTTGATGAAGGAACAATGTCATTCATTGCACCAAACCAAGTGATCAGTATTGATAATGAAGAAGATAGAAATAAAGATGGCTGGTCGTTACTATTTCATCCTGATTTAATTAGAGAATATCAGTTAGGAAAAGTCATCAAAAACTATGGATTTTTTTCATATTCAGTCAATGAAGCGCTGCATCTTTCGGACGAAGAAGAAAAGACCGTTGAAGCGATTGTTCGAAACATTCAAAAAGAGATAAACTCAAGGTTAGACAATTTTAGTCAAGATGTTATTGTATCAAATCTTGAATTACTTTTGAGCTACTGTAACCGTTTTTATAGCCGTCAATTTATCACCAGAAAAATGGCTACTAATGACCTCTTAACCAATTTTGAACGTATTTTAGAAACCTATTTTGTCAATAATGCAGATGTGAAATTGCCAACAGTCGAGAAACTTGCGAGTGAATTAAATGTATCATCATCATATTTAAGTGATATGCTCAGAAGTTTGACGGGACAAAATACGCAGCAACATATTCATAACAAATTGATTGAAAGAGCAAAAGAAATTCTCATAACAACCGATTTGACCGTTAGCGAAATCGCTTATCAATTAGGATTTGAATACTCGCAATCATTCAGCAAACTATTTAAAAGTAAGACTAATTTAACACCCATTGAATATCGACATAGTTATAATTAGAGGCTGATGCTAATGTGTTATCAATAACTTCAACAGAAAATAACGTATTCCACATTGTAAGTCTAAGGAAAATAAACTGAACATGTATCTTACTATCAACAGAATTGGCATAATCTTATATATTTTTTTGATAAAAAATAAAAAAACTACATAGTGTTCATTGTTGATAATGAGCGATTTATAAACTATTTATTGTTTTTGTGTAAAATTTATTTAGCTATTTTGTTATGAATAGCTTGTTTAATCAAGATAATTACCTAATTTTGCATCACGATAAAACAACGACACAATAATTGCTAGTTGTAGAATCACAAAAAAAGGTTTGGTAGTTCAGTTGGTTAGAATACATGCCTGTCACGCATGGGGTCGCGGGTTCGAGTCCCGTCCAGACCGCAAAAAAGCTCAGAAAGTAATTTCTGAGCTTTTTGCTTTTTATCCCTACTACTAGCAGTTGACTGCCTCCTAAGCAAATAGTCATTCTATTGTGGTGCTTTAAGTTAACTCTTTGCACCCTTCTTTTACGCATTATTGATGATATGTTAGAAATGGCGTTTTATATACATAGATTTACAGCAGCCCAACGAATTTTCGTTGGGCTTTTTTTGTGCTTAGATTTCTAAAATCGTTTTTCTATACCCATACAATTCTAGTAAACGTACCTCCTCTATGATACGATTTTGTTATTTATGATACAAATTCGACAATATCGCTTCGTTAAAACCCTTCTCAATGCCTGCAATTGCACTTTTCTGTTATTTTTTTTAATTGGAACAATTTTTATAATTAATAGCACAAATCTAAAAGCCAAATCTGGATTGTCGCTGTAAGTTTGCATCACTCAAAATGAGAAAAGCATAAATAATTCTCAAAAAGGTACAAATTGATTTTGTAAATAAGATGCTTCAAAAGATGAATAAAATTGTGTGTTTTGGTGAAACGCTTTGGGATTTGCTTCCCTCAGGAAAAGTAGAAGGAGGAGCACCCATGAACGTAGTAGTTCATGCAAGACAATTAGGAATGGATGCTGCTATGGTCAGTAGAGTTGGAGCGGATGAACTGGGTGATGGCTTGGTTAATTTCTTAAACGAGCGTACTGTCAATACGGATGCTCTTCAACGTGATTTAGTTTATGAAACGGGAGTGGTACAGGTGAGTTTGACAGCTGCGGGAAGTCCTTCTTATACGATTGCTTCGCCTGCTGCTTGGGACGCTATCGAAGCAGATGAAGTAAGTAAAACGCTCGTGAAAGCGGCGGATGTATTTGTCTTTGGAAGTTTGGCTTGTAGAGAGCCTCAATCGAAAAAAGCATTAATCGAACTGGCTTCTTTGGCTTCGCTACGAGTGCTGGATGTTAATTTAAGAACGCCTTTCTATTCTCAAGAATTGGTAGAGGAATTATTAGCATTGGCTGATTTTGTAAAAGTAAATGAGGAGGAATTAGCACTTATTTGCTCATGGTTTGCTCAGAACGAAGACGATGTTACGAATGCTCAATTCTTAAAAGCTAAGTATGACCTAAAAGCAATTGTGGTTACACGTGGCGGAGATGGTGCCTTTTTTATCGGAGAAGATAATGCTTTTGCAGAGCATACGGGCTATAAAGTAACCGTAGCAGATACGATTGGGAGTGGAGATTCCTTCTTGGCTTCGTTCCTGAAAAAATGGTTGGAAGGCATTGAACCAGCAGTGTGTCTGGCATACGCTTGTGCCGTTGGGGCTTTGGTAGCTACTCGCAAAGGGGCAACACCTGCCATTTACGAAACAGAAATTTCAAGCCTTATTGACGCTAAGGTTTAAGATTCATTAAAGTAAAGCTATTTAAACTTTCTTCAAAATAAATTCTTTTGATTAATTCTTAGCCTTACTTTTTGTCTTGATACAAAAAGTAACCGCAGCGGCGGACCGCAAAAAAATCAAGAATATATAAACTCGCTGCGCTCAAACAGAATATATTCATTGCTTACGCCAGCCAGTGGTTCTACGAATGTTTAAACAGGTTATTAAATAACTAGGGGATACTTACCGCCATAAGCTCCTATTTAAAATTAAGATTTTTTTAATCCAATTTTTGTCCAAACAACAATTTTCAATTATGAATTTAACAATTACTAAACTCAAGGTTACCTTGTTTTTTGTAGGATTAGTGCTGTGTTTTCAGCTATCCGCACAGGAAAGAAGGGCAATCCGAGGAACCGTGAAAGACGGAAGCACAGGTGAGTCACTTATTGGTGCTAACATTTTGATTAAAGGAACAAAAACGGGTACTTCAACCGATGTTTCGGGTAATTTCTCCCTGAATGCAGGAAGTACAGACGTGTTAGTGGTGTCGTATGTTGGTTATGATTCGAAAGAAGTAAGCGTTGGTAGTCAGGATGTTGTGAATGTTAGTTTATCGGGTGTTAAAGCCTTATCAGAAGTCATCGTAACAGGTTATTCGACACAATCAAAGAAGAATATTACGGGTGCAGTTGGTACAATTTCTTCTAAAGACTTATTGGCTGTTCCTTCAACAGGGGTTAGTCAGGCCTTACAAGGGCGTATCGCAGGGGTAACTGTTGCTCAAGAAGGTGGTCCTGGTGGGGGTACGATGGTACGTATCCGTGGTTTTGGTACGGTAGGTGATAACGAACCTTTGTATGTAATCGACGGAGTTCCTACACAAACAGGTTTGAACGATATTAACCCAAATGATATTGAAAGCGTACAAGTATTGAAAGATGCTTCTTCTGCTTCTATCTATGGTGCTCGTGCTGGTAACGGGGTTGTAATCGTAACAACAAAAGGCGGTAAAGCTGGTGCAACAAAGTTGACTTTTGATGCTTTCATGGGTTCGCAAGTAGTGCCAGAATTGCCAGGGGTATTGAATGCACAACAATTTGCAGATATGTTGTGGACAGCTCAGAAAAACAACGGACAAACTCCTTCTCATCCTTATTTTGGTAATGGAGCTACGCCTGTAATTCCTGCAAGCTTCACGGCTAATGTTCCAGTAAGCAAACAAGGAACAAACTGGTTGGATGAAATTTTCAACAATGCTCCTACCCAAAACTATACGTTAGGGGTAACAGGTGGAACAGAAGCAGGTAGCTATGCTTTCTCAAGTGGTTACACAAAACAAGATGGTATTTTGTTAAATACAGGATTCGAACGTTTTACGGGTCGTGTGAACACAAACTTCAATTTGAAAAAACGTCTTCGTGTGGGTGAAAACTTAACGGTTTCGTATTCAAATAAAGTAGGGGTTGCTAACCAAAATACAGAAAACCCTGTAACAATGGCGATGCGTATGCCTTCTGTATTGCCAGTTTATGGGCTTGATGGTCGCTATGCTGGTACGGGTATCGGTGGTTTTAATAACCCTCAAAACCCAGTAGCTGCCTTGAACAGAGGAAAAGATAATGAAGATAGTCGTTTGAGAGTATTTGGTAATGCCTTTATGGAAGTTGATTTCGGATATGGTGTAACGGCAAAATCAAGTATTGGTGTCGATTACCTAGCTGGTCAAACTACTAAGTTTACGGCTATCAACTACGAAGATGCTGAAGTCGTAGGTTCTAATAAATTAGATCAAACAGTTTCTACCCTTTCTAACTATACATGGTCAAATACGGTTTCGTATGCAGGAAAAATAGGTAAAGGTGATTTGAATGCCTTAGTTGGGGTTGAAGCAATTCAATCATTAGGAACGTATTTGTATGCAAGCCGTACCAACTTCTTTACGGAAAATGTGGATTATCGTACGATGGGCGTGGGTGCTAGTGGTATTGCTAACGATGGCTCACGTACTGGAAACCGTTTATTCTCGGTATTTGGTAAAGTGGATTATAACTACGATGATTTCTTATTATTATCTGCAACGGTTCGTCGTGATGGTTCTTCTCGTTTTGGTTCTGCAAATCGCTATGCAACATTCCCATCGGTAAGTGCGGGAGTTCGCTTAACTAAGTTTGAACCCGTGAAAAGAATTTTTGATGATTTGAAAGTAAGAATCGGGGTTGGACAAACAGGTAATCAACAAGTAGGTGACTACGCTTCATATACCTTGTTTAGTTCGGATGTAAACACGACGTATTATGATATTCAAGGAACAAAAACTTCTTCGCAGTCTGGTTTTGCTAACTCAACATTAGGGAACGATAACGTGAAGTGGGAAACAACAACCAGTACGAACTTCGGTATTGATGCAGCTTTCTTGAAAAATAAAATGACGGTTTCATTAGATATTTACAACCGTAAAACAACCGATATGTTGGTGCAAGTACCACAACCTGCCACCGTAGGTTTTGCTAATCCTCCTTACATCAACATTGGAGAAATGACAAACAAAGGTTTTGATTTAGGGGTAAACTACCGTGATAAAGTAGGCAAATTGACGTATGATTTAGGCTTAAATGTTTCGCATTACAAAAATAATGTGGATAAGTTAGGGGATAACGCATTGTTCTCTATCGCAGGGGCTCAGGCTCGTGAGCAACGTTTAACACGTACACAACAAGGTTTACCATTGTCTTATTTCTACGGATATAAAGTAGCAGGTATTTTCCAAAATGCAGCAGAAGTTAGCTCAAGTGCTTCGCAAAACTTTGCTTCAAGTGCCGACGGTGTAGGTCGTTTCAAATACGAAGACGTAAATAAAGACGGTAAAATTGATGCAAATGACCGTACTATCATCGGAAGTCCGCACCCAGATTTTACGTATGGTTTCAATGTTAATTTAGCCTACGAAGGATTCGATTTAGCGGTATTCTTACAAGGTTCTCAAGGAAATAGTATTTATAACTTCACGAAATACTTCACTGATTTTGCAGGTGTATTCTATCAAAGTGGAAAAGGGACAAACATCTTGAATGCTTGGACTCCAACCAATACCAACACGATGGTTCCTAAATTATCGTCAGGAACGCCAAATGGTGAAACAGAAACGAACAGCTATTTCGTAGAAGATGGTTCTTACTTACGTTTGAAAAACCTTCAGATTGGTTATACGCTTCCAAAAGCAATCGTAAGCAAATTAGGTCTTGAGCGTTTGAGAGTGTATGTACAAGGTCAAAACTTGATTACATTCACGAAGTACACAGGCTTAGATCCAGAATTGAGTTTACGTTCATTCTCTGCTTCAGACGCTCGTACAACCAACTTGGACATAGGTGTTGACAGAGGTTCGTATCCAGTAGCTAAAACCCTTTTAGTAGGTTTGAACTTAACGTTTTAATTCCATTTTCGATAGACTATCAAGGAGTTGGCTCATATTCCTACTCAACTTGTTAGTCTATCGCTAAGATAACAATACTCAAGATGAAAAAAATAGTAGTTTCTATATTAACGATTGCAACGCTTATGGGCGTGTCATCGTGTAGTAATTATCTCGACGAAATGAAGCCACAAGGAGCTTTGTCGGCCGAGACGTTAGCAACCGAAACAGGGGTGACGGGTTTATTAACAGGGGCTTATGCTGCCATTGATGGATACTTAGAACACCCTTTTGCTTATACAAAATCGTTCCCTTGGCACGCTGCTCCATCTAACTGGATTTATGGTAGTGTGGCTGCGGGCGACTCACACAAAGGTTCTGACCCGGGTGACCAGTCGCAAGGAAATATGATTGAAGACTTTACGGCTACTTCTGCTAACGAATTTGTAAGAGGAAAATGGTGGCATTCGTATGAAGGTATCAATCGTTGTAACAATACCTTGCGTGCCTTAGCCTTAGCAAAAAAGAACAATACCATTTCGGCAGAAAGAGCAAAAACGGTGGAAGCAGAGGCTCGTTTCTTGAGAGGTCATTACCACTTTGAAGCGAAGAAAATATGGAATAACGTTCCATACATTGACGAAAACGTGACTGATCCACGTGTGCCGAATGATAAAAACATCTGGCCAAATATTGAAGCCGATTTCAAATTTGCGATGGAAAACCTTCCTGCAAAACAGGCAGAGGTTGGACGTGCTACCAAATGGGCAGCTCAGGCGTATTTAGCAAAAGCGAAAATGTTCCAAAATAAGCACAGCGAAGCCTTGCCATTATTGAATGCGATTATTCAAAGCGGTCAATATTCGTTAGCAAAAAATTATAGCGAGAACTTCAACGCAGAAACGAATAACAACACCGAATCAATTTTTGAAATTCAGTACTCTGTTAACGACGGTGCTACAGAAGGACAAAACGGTGGTTTTGCAGAAGCATTGGCATTCCCTTTTGCTAACAGTGGTGCTCCATCTGGTTGTTGTGGTTTTCACCAACCATCTCAAAACTTGGTGAACGCTCACAAAACAGATGCAAATGGTTTACCATTGTTCAGTACTTACAATGCAAGTGATTTGAAAAGTGATTTAGACGGAGGTAAGTATTTAAAGAGTTCTGAAAGCTTTACCCCAGATCGTACTACGTCTATTGACCCAAGATTAGACTGGTCAGTTGGTCGTCGTGGTATTCCTTATTTAGACTGGGGCTTACACCCAGGACAAAGCTGGATTCGTGATCAATCAGGTACGTATGGCCCTTATACGCCCATCAAAAATGCGTATTACAAACGTCAAGAAGGTTCATTGGTTGCCAATTTTGCAACGTACTGGAGAGGTTCTGCGAATAACTTCCGCTTGATTCGTTATGCTGACGTATTGTTATGGGCTGCTGAATGTGAAGTAGAAATTGGTAGTTTAGACAAAGCTCAGACCTATGTCGATTTGGTAAGAGCAAGAGCCATGAATGGAACAAAAGTAACGCTTTCGGACGGAACACCTGCGGCAAATTATAGCATTAAAACATACCAATTAGCTGGAAATACATTTGCAAGTAAAGGACAAGCTTATGCTCGTGATGCAGTTCGTTTCGAGAGAAGATTAGAATTTGCGATGGAAGGTCACCGTTTCTTCGACTTAGTACGTTGGGGAATTGCAGACGTTGAAATCAACAAATATTTAGATGTTGAAAGAACAAAACGTCCGTTGTTGAAAAATGCCAAATTTATTAAAGGCAAACACGAATACTATCCAATTCCACAAGAACAAATTGACGTAAGTGTGGTAAATGGCGTTCCAACGTTAAAGCAAAACGCAGGATATTAATTCTTTGTTTTGAACACTAATTATCCCAATGACAATTTAATTTAATGGGGATGTGTAAAAAGTAAAAAGTTTACTCAGATTAAAGCAAAAACAGGAATGTTATTTTGTTAAATAATCTTCCTGTTTGGCAAAAGGCTTTAGACATTAAACTTTACACTTTTTACACACCTTCACTTTACACTATGGCACAAATGAATGTGGTTTCTGGGGCAAAACTAGCCAAGAACGCCAATCCTAACGGTACTTACCTTGTTCCTCTTATTTTGGTAACGAGTTTATTTTTTATGTGGGGTGTTGCCAATAACCTAAACGATATTCTGATTAAACAATTTCAAAAAGCATTTGAATTAACCGATTTCCAGTCGGGGCTTGTGCAATCAGCTTTCTATTTCGGTTATTTCGTTTTAGCTATCCCAGCGGCATTATTCATGCGAAAATATAGCTATAAAGCGGCTATTCTTTTAGGACTTTCGTTGTATGCAACGGGAGCATTTTTGTTTTATCCCGCAGCCGAAATGCAGTCTTATACCTTCTTTTTGATGGCTCTTTTTGTGATTGCTGCTGGTCTTGCTTTTTTAGAAACCGCTGCCAATCCGTTTGTTGCCGCCTTAGGAAATCCAGAAACATCTGCTTTTCGTTTAAATTTAGCTCAATCATTTAATCCAATTGGCTCGATTGCTGGAATTTTAATTGGACAACAATTCATTTTTTCAGGGGTCGAATATAGCAAAGAGGAATTAGCAAAACTTTCATCTACAGAACTATCAAATTATTACGCTAGTGAAGCAACGGCAGTGCAAACTCCCTATTTGCTTATTGGTATCATCGTCGTATTGTTTGTTGTATTTATTGCCTTAACGAAATTCCCTGCCATCGAAGCAGAGGAGGAAGAAGTAACCGGAAACGTTTCGATTTTATCCCTTTTAGGTATCAAACATTTCCGTTTAGCGGTAATCACGCAGTTTTTCTACGTGGGGGCTCAGGTGGGTATCTGGAGTTATTTAATTCGTTATGCACAAAATGCTGTTCCGAATATGTCAGAAAAAGAGGCGGCTTCGTATTTAACTTACTCTTTGGTCGTGTTTATGTGTGGCCGTTTTGGAGGAACAGCGTTGTTGAAATATGTGAAAGCAAATATCTTAATGGGAGCTTATGCACTTATTTGTATTGCTTTGGTGTTAGTTGCCATTTTAGCTCCTTCAATGGTTGGTATTTGGGCTTTAGTAATTGCGAGTTTCTTTATGTCTATCATGTTCCCGACGGTATTCTCTTTGGGCTTAGACGGCTTAGGAAGTAGTACAAAAATCGGAGCATCCTTATTAGTAATGGCCATTATTGGTGGAGCAGTATTAACGGCAGTGATGGGACTAGTTTCTGATGCAATGGGTATTGCTGTTTCTGAAATTGTACCTCTATTGTGTTTTGTAGCGGTTGCTTTTTACGCTTTTGTAGGGTACAAAAAAGCATAACGTTAAGTAATGATGCAAAATTTTGAATGATGAATTTTGGATTTAGTACACTCGCTATTCGTTTTTTACAATAAAAAATAGTTGATGTTTGAATAAGCTAATATCTAGCAAATTAAATCCAAAATTTAAAATCCAAAATTCAAAATTTCACATTTCCACTTAATCTCAACAATCTTACAGCATTTAATTTTCAATAACATGGTGAAATTTGGAGCGTCGATCTTAACATGGATTCCCACATGGACGACCGAAGGCGGGAAGTTTGCTTTAGAGCAAGCCGCAAAAACAGGCTACGATGTCGTAGAAATACTGCTACCTAATTTGGCAGACTTTGATGCAAAAACAGCAAAAAAGATGGCTCAGGATAACGGAGTGGCATTAAATTGCTCTCTTATTTTACCACAAGACCATCACTTGCCTTTCTATCCAGAAAAAGCAAAATCATTGTTGTTAAATGCCCTCAATGTCTTAGACGAATTAGAAGTGAAGCTGTTGGCAGGCGTTTTATATACAGGCATTGGTGTGTTTACAAAAGCTCCAAGAACACAAGCAGAAACGAACTTAATCGTGGACGTAATTGGAGAAGTAGCCACTGTAGCCAAAACTAAAGGGATTTCCTTAGCATTAGAGCCTATCAACCGATATGAAACCTATTTACTAACTTCTGTTGCGGAAGTAGTGGATATTGTTTCTGAAATTGGGTTGGATAATGTTGGCGTTCAGATAGATACCTTTCATGCCAATATCGAAGAGTCGAATATGAGTACGCCTGTGTTGCAAGCAGGAAGTTTGTTGAAACACGTACACGCAGCGGCAAGCGATAGAGGGATTTTAGGAAAAGATAACATTGATTGGGATGGATTCTTTAAGGCACTGGCAGCCGTTGATTATCAAGGCTCGCTGGTGCTTGAGTCGTTCTCATCAGAAGTGCAAGAGTTAGTAGCCCCTACGTCTTTATGGCGAAAATCGGCCTACTCTTGTGACGATTTGGCTATTCAATCGCTCCAATTTATGAAGGAGATGGCAGTCAAAGCGGGGTTATAGAATTACTTAGTACACTTAATAATTTATGAGTTAACGCTGGCTTCTGGTAAGTCAGCGTTATTTTTTTTGATAAAATACCAAGCATATCGCACGATGATAACGAAGCAAATGAGCGGTAAACTAAATGCTTTCTGAATCGAAGATAGTTCTGCAAGTTGGTTCATGATTACGGCCAAGAAAACCCCTCCAATCATTCCCATTACAATTAGTCCTCCCGCCAATTTACTGTTTTCTTTAAAATCGCTAACACCCAATACAAAAATACCGGGGAACATCGCTGCCATAAAAAAGCTAGTAGCTAATAGGGCATTCAACCCAATTTCATTGTCAAAACAAATGGCCATTCCGCACAGGATAACGTTGATAAAGGCAGACACCAATAAGATTTTTTCGATAGCAAGGTATTTCGATACAATACTACTCACGAAGCGTCCCAAAGTAAATAATACCAAGGCGTTAATTAAGTAGGCTTTTGAGCCTAATAAATCGCTTGTATTGGGTGAATGTTGGGCAAAATAGGTCCAGATTCCGACCTGAGCTCCCATATAAAAAAACTGAGCGATGATGGATTTTCTTAATGGAATATTGGTCAACATCGTGGCAAGATTAGGCAGGTGTTTGTTTTTGCCTCTTTCTTCCTTAACCGTTGGGAATTTTCCTAAAAACATCAGTAATGCCCAAATAACGACGATGATACCAACAATGATATAGGGGAGTAGAATATCTTGAAGGTATAGACGTGAAAAGTCATCTACATTAGCGACTTGTAGGTTTTTGATTCCTGTTGGTATAATAGATAATTCGTTTGTAATCAGTAAAATAGCAATGAATCCAATGGGGTTGAATGACTGTGTGAATAGTAATCTAAAGCTGGCTGTTTCGCTTGTTCCTAAAGCAATAATGTACGAATTAGCGGCTGTTTCCAGAAAAGCCAACCCACTGGCAATGATAAAAACAACCACCAAAAAGAAACTGTATTCCTGAATATCTGCCGCTGGGTAGAATAGAAACGCTCCCACTCCAGACAGTAGCAAACCCAAAATAATACCCGCTTTAAAACTGTAACGTTGCATCAAATAGGCTGCTGGTAAGGCCATTGAGAAATAGCCAAAATAAAAGAATGCCTGTACAAAACTTGTCTGAAAATTAGACAGGCTAAATACTTGTTGACACTGGCTCATCAATAAATAATTAAGCCCACTCGCACAACCCCAGAGCAAAAATAAACCTGTGAGTAAAATCTGTGGAATTAATTTGAATTGACTCGAACTAATTAAAGAGGGTATATTTTTATCCATATTTACTAATTGCTGAAGCCTAACAACTTAAACCTCCGTTTGCGTGGGCATATTATTTCGATATTCGGTTGGGGTAATCTGAAACTTCGATTTGAAGGAAGACGCAAAATACCCCTGCGAGGTAAACCCTACTTTCAAGGCAATGTCTTGAATGGGTTCATTCGTCTGGCGAAGTAAATAGCGTGCTTTTTTCAGACGAACATCTTGTAAATAGTCGTTCACGCTGCAATTCAATAAGGCTTTCACCTTACGATAGAGTTGCACCCTAGAAACGCCCATTTCTTTACACATATCATTTACTTGAAATTCACTGCGATGAAAATTGCTTTCCATCATCGCCACAAAATCATTGATAAATTTCTTGTCCAATTTGTTTTCACTGGCATCATAAACAACCTTATCAATTTCGCTGATGTAACGTTCTCGTAAAATTTGCCTGTTTCTCAAAAGTGTTTTGATTCGTTCTCGTAACAAAGCCATATTGAAAGGTTTACAGAAATACGCATCTGCTCCCATTTGTGTACCTTCAATTTGCTTTTCTATTGACGACAAGGCGGTTAATAAAATAATTGGAATGTGCGAAGTCCTAAAATCTGACTTTAATTTTTGGGTAATGTCAAAACCATCTTTCCCTGGTAACATCACATCGCACAGAATCAAATCAGGTACTAATTCGTATGCCTTACTCAATCCTAAATTACCATTAATTTCTTCCAATACTTCATAGTCTTCCTCCAATCTCGAACGCAAAAAGGTGCGTACTTCTGCATTGTCCTCAATGATTAAGAGCGTAAATTTCTTGTCATTCGAGATTTCTTCTGTTTTTTTGGTAGGAACAATTTCGTGTACCATTTCTTCGCTCACAAAAAAATGTTCTGCCTGCGTATGTGCTAATTGTTGGGGTGTTAAATGCTCGTTGCCATAAGGTAAGGAAACTTCAAACCTTGTACCTTTCCATTTTTCACTCTGTACTTTAATGTCTCCTTTATGCAAGAGAATTAGCTCTTTTGAGAGGGCTAATCCCAAGCCACTGCCCACATCATTAAAATTATCTACCTGAAAAAATCGGTCAAAAATACGGTCTAAGTCAATCGTATTCATTCCTCTTCCATTATCTTCTACAATAATGCGAACGCAGTTATCAATGGCTTCGCTGATGATGCGGATACTGATTTTTCCACCATCAGGCGTAAATTTAAAAGCATTGGATAGGAGGTTGAAAATAACCTTATCTAGTTTGTCCACATCAAACCAACTATTTACCGAAGGCACATTGCTCGAAAAATCAAATTGAATATTTCTACTTTTTGCAAGGCGTTCAAACGATTTAGAAAGGCTAGTCACAAAGCTTACTAAGTCGTTTTGAGTGGCTCGTAACTCCATGCTACCACTTTCAATTTTTCGGAAATCCAATAATTGATTGACCAGACGCAACAGACGATTCGCATTGGTTTGGATAAGAGCCAAGTCATTACGAAGTTCCTTACTAACTCCCGAACTTTTGGCAAGCCATTCTTCCGTAGGCCCCAAAATGAGGGTTAAAGGCGTTCGGAATTCGTGCGAAATATTCGTGAAAAATTTCAACTTTGCCTGTGTCGCTTCTTCGGCTTTTTCAGCCATTGCCTGAATCTGATTGCGCTGCTCAAGAATTTCATCGTTTTTGTCTTGTAAATCTACGTTGGCAATCTGCTTTTCTTGAAGAGAAAGCAGGGTCAATCCTCCCAAAATAATGACAATTACCAACGCTCCCAAAATGATATAGGTAATGGTTTTTTGTCTTTTGTGGATAGGGTCAAGAGAAATACTGGATTGCGTCAGTTGAGATTTTACATGAACGTTATGTGCCGTTTTATACTGCTTAATGACGGTTTCAGGTTTATTTTCAGCCCGTATCTGTCCATGCGAAAAGATGATGAAATACACCAAACAGACCCATCCCAAGAGTTTATTTAAGTTACAGAAACGGTTTTTTGGATTAAAGAGAAAATCAAACAAGTGTGTTTTGTATTAGAATGCAAAGAATATAATTATTCTTTCAAAAATACGGATATTTTTTGGATTTATGTTGTCTAAATGCCCATCTTTTCTGAATATAATCAATGATTCGCTAAGGTTTTTAACTCATGTGCATCATTTGCCAAAGAACGACGTTATACTAGGGTATTTTGCCATGAACTAACGCTTTATGGATATATTTGCAGTATTATTTCTAATAAATCAGCTTTGCATGTTTGCTAATATCCACTATCCAGAAAAAATTAGTGCTAAACAACTTGATGCTTATTTGGCAAACGGGTGGTTTAGAATGGGACAATCTATTTTTACCACTAATTTTCTTCGATTCAACGAACAATTTTATAGTGCCATCTGGTTACGAATCGCTTTAGCAGATTTCTATCTATCAAAAACACAGCAAAAGCTCAAAAAGCTAAACGCTAAATTTAACGTGGTGGTTGATAGAGCGTCTATTACTCCCGAAAAAGAGCAACTTTTTGCCAAATATAGAGCTTCTATTTCCTTTGATGCTTCTCCGTCGTTGCCGTATTTATTATACAACGAAAGCAATAAGGATATTTTTGATTCGTATAATGTATGTGTATATGAGGAAGAGAAACTCATTGCTGTCGGATATTTCGATTTAGGACAAACAACCTCTATGGGGATTTCTTGCTTTTATGACCCTGATTATAAGAAATATAGCTTAGGAAAATATTTGATGTTGCTTAAAATTGAATATGCTATTGAGCAAGGACTCACTTATTTTTATCCAGGCTACTTTGCCCCAGGCTATCCCTTGTTTGATTACAAATTAGATTTAGCTAAAGCTGGATTGTCTTTCCTAGATGTTGTTTCTAATGAATGGTTTGATATCGCCTATTTTGATGGCAGTCAGACACCGCTTGTCAAAATGCGTCAAGAACTGAATCAGTTATCTACCTTACTATCGAATGCAGGTATAGACAACTCCGTTTGGGACTATGGCTACTACGATGCCAACTTGATTCCTGATTTAAATGGGATGGGAATATTCGACTTTCCTGTATTTTTATGCTGTTTTGATATGCTAGATAGCCTCATGAATCCATTAGTAATATATGACCCCCGTGACAATAACTTCCACCTAATTTTATGTAGAAGTTTGTTTAGAGGAGATTCTTCGCCCAGTTTGGAGAAGAAAAAATATATAGCTAACTTATTAACAATTGCTAAACATTATACAGCAACTCATTCGGCCAATCATCTCGTTAATATTTTACTTCACTCAACTAAACAGAGTCAAAAAGAACAAAAGAGTTAACCGTAAAATAATCTCGTAAGTTTTCTATATGTAGTTGTAAAAATATTTATTAACTTTAGGTCAAAATGTCACTTTTCCTTTATTTAGTATAAGGTAACTGTTCTAGTATGTGCTAGTTTTACGAATGCTGAATAAATAAAGTATTAGCAATAAGATTTGTAGTTAATATGTTGCTAATGAGCTGATTAGTTTTGTGCTTATCGCCAAAGTAACGAATGATTATACCATTTTTATAAAAATATGAAAAAATATGCATTGCTCTCCGTTGGAGAATTATTAGTGGATTTGATTGGTACGGAGTTGTCGGATAGCATTTTAAATGCAAGCCAATTTGAAAAATTTCAAGGAGGTAGTCCTGCGAATATGGCTGCGAATATGGCTCGCCTAGGTAAACGTGTAGCGTTGGTTTCTACAGTAGGAAAAGATAACTTAGGTGTTTTTTTAAAAGAAGAGGTTGCTAAAACAGGAATAGATATTACATTTGTAGTTGATAATGAAGAACAGCCCACCAGTATTGTGGTGGTGTCTCGAACAAAAGGTACTCCAGACTTCATTGCTTACCGCACAGCGGATAGGATGATTTATCCAGAAAATGTGCCAGATGAGTTATTAGCATCGTCTGCTATTTTTCATACAACGTGTTTTGCATTGAGTCAAAACCCAGCACAAGCAACCTTGGTTGATGCCGCAAAAAGAGCTAATAGCCTCGGTTGTAGAGTAAGTCTTGATGCAAATTATGCTCCTCAAATTTGGCCAGATCGCCAACAAGCTTGGGATACAATTGCTGCTTTTTGTTCGCATAATGCGCTAGTGAAGTTGAGTGAAGACGATGCGGAACGTATTTATGGACGAATCGTTACAGAAGAAGAGGTGCTACATGATTTTCATGCAATGGGTGCTGATTTAATTTGTTTTACAAAAGGAGGCAAAGGATCGGTCATCTCGTATGAAAAAGGAGAGAAAAAGGTGTATGTTGGTGTGAAAGAATTGGATGTAGTGGATGCAACAGGTGCAGGGGATGCTTATTGGGCTGGTTTTTTAACGGCATGGTCTGAAGGAGAATCACCTGAGTCTTGTGCAAAAGCTGGAGCAAATTTGGCAGCACTAAAATTAGTGACAAAAGGGCCACTTCCTGCTCAGGTAGATAAGGGAATTCTTTATCAAGAAAAATAATTTATGAGCCGATGCAACCTTTGCGTATGTTTTTCGGTCTAATTGAAAAGAGAACACTAATGGAGGTTTTCTTTTTACGAAAAATAAAGAATGAAACGCTTTTTACCAATCATACTAGGATTCGTCTTTTTGATGGGAACTTTAGGGGCATGTGACAGGATTCAATCAGATGTTGCACCTAACCCTTCTGTGGACGTTTCTGGGCAATTGTTAAGTAATCGTACTTTTTATTCCGATCCGAATAGTTACATCGCACTAGATATTAGAGATTTCCTTCGAGAAGCAAAGGGAAAATCTTTAACCATTGAAAAAAATGGTGATTTAGGGAAGGCAAGTTTATTAGCTGCTCAAAATCTGTTGGTTTACTACGCAGATTCTTCTGTGAATTCGGCAGAGGATTTCGTGGTGCTAAAAACAATAAATGCTGAAACTGGAAAAAAACGCTTAGATACGGTTAATATTAAAATTAATAGCGACATAACTAGTTTTCCGTGTAATGCTGGAGCAATACCTGATTTTTTTAAGATTGATAATACCGTGCTTGCAAGTCAATCTGTTGTATTAGATGTACTAAAAAATGATCGTTATTGTAATGCAATTTTAGATTCAGTATCACTTCAGGTTGTTGTTCGTCCTAGTAAGGGAATCGCAGTTGTGAAAAATAATCGGATTGTATATACACCACCAGTTGGATTCGATGGTTCAGAGGTTTTCTTGTACAAAATTTGTACTACGAGCGAAAAGCCAATTTGTAGGATTGTAAGCGTTCGTTTAGATATTGAAGGAAGTACACAAAGACCTTGCGTAACAACTTTAGCTTCTGATATTTGGGCAGTAGCCCTTTCAGACACCACAGTACAATACATAGATGTGTTGAAAAATGATAAACTTTGTGACGATATAGATCGTTCAAGTTTAAAAATAAGCATAAAGCCAAAATATGGTACGGCTGTCGTAAATAAGAATAATATCATCGAATATCGTTTTGTACCATCTTTATTACCAGTAAATACGAAGGTTCGTGAAGATATATTGGCCTATACGGTTAATAAAAAGTCAGGAATTTTGTCGCCAAATGTTCCAGTAACTATTATCTTTAAAGACTTATCTTCGTGTAAAGCAAATGTAGAAGACGGGATGATGGATGTTAAAGAGGCTTCGTTGTTAACTGGTGCAAGTATTGAGATTCCATATTACTTAAATGTGACCTCTTGTACACACGTCGCATCTGTTTCTGTGATAAGTCAAGGTAAGTATGGAACGGTGAGTGTCTTGAATGGACAACAATTAGTTTATAAACTGAATTCTAATTTAAAAGATAAAGGAAAAAATAGGGAAGATGTTTTTCGTTACCTATTAAAAACCAAAGAAGGACAACAATTTAGTGTTAACTTTAAAGTAAGAATTACAAATTAACACTCTGAAAAAGAAATTATTACAAGTGGTTTGATGTAAAGGCTTTCCCATTAGGGGAAGTCTTTCTTGTTCTCTCCATCTAAAAATATAATTGTGACACCGAATGCCGAACGAACAGGAGTTAGTAAGAGCCTGCCAACGTAACGACCGCAAAGCACAGACGGCCTTTTATAATCTATATAAAGGTAAGTTGATGGGTGTGTGTCGTAGGTATGCCCGTACTCGTGAAGAGGCAGAAGATATTTATCAAGAGGCATTCGTCAAAATCTTCAATAATATACATACCCTAGAAAAGGTTGGAGCCGTAGGTTCTTGGGTTCGTAAAACCGTAGTACATACCGCCATTAATTATTATCACGCAAATCTTAAATTTCAGCAAAATACCGATTATGAACACGTTATACTAAGTAATGATGATCATTCGAATGTGATGGATTCCTTGTCGAACGAAGAATTACTCAAGGTTATTCATCAATTGCCAGACGGTTATCGGGTAGTTTTTAACTTATTTGTGATTGACGGGTTCTCGCATAACGAAATAGCGGAGATGTTAAATATCAGTGAGAGTACATCAAAATCACAACTTTCTCGTGCAAAGGAACAATTAAGAAAATATCTTAAACAAATGGGAATTATCAATTATGAACGCACTTAATAACGATCAAAATGATTCGATGGATGATTTTTTTCGTGACCGATTTCAGGATTTTGAATCGGATGCGGGAGATTTTCTCTGGGATCAGATCGAACCCCAACTTCCTGTAACGCCCGTCAGACGCTTTATTTATTGGCCTTGGGCAGCGGTAGCAATGCTTACCATGCTGATTGGTGCTTATATGCTTTCGTCGGATAGCATTAGAAAAATAGTTTTTCTGAAAAATGGAGCAGACACGCCAACGCTTACAACTAATGAGAAGGTCAATACACCAGTTCATACAATTCGTAAAATTGGACGAGAAGGGCATCAGGTAGAAATTGCCAAAAAGATACAGCAGCAAAGTCAACCTGTATTTAAAAATGGGTTCGACAATAAGGGAATGCGATACGATGCAAGTCAGGCAGCAAGTAGGATGCAGATTACGAAACAAATCACTAAACAGCACGAAAATAGAACAGAGTTTGCTTATGATAAAACAAGTACTCCGAATGAAGAACGTATAAAAACAGATAATTCAGGAAGCGATAATGGAGCTACTCCATTTACTGAAAGTAACGATGCTAACGCAACTAAATTGAATGCCTTACACGTACTTGAGAGTAAACCTTATCAATTCTTAACAAGTCATTTTGCTAAAACTAAGATTCGTTTCAAAGGGCCAAAACCTGCTGTATATTATAAAATTAAACAACCTGTAGAATTATATGTGAGTGCGATGCCTTTGGTGAATTATTATACCATTACACCAAACGAAACGGATGCAAATTATGTACATGGTATCACCGTAAATGATGGCGGACGTATTGGTATTTATGCACAGGCAGGTTTACGATTCAGTTTGTCGGATCGTATGAAACTGCGTACGGGTTTGTCGTTTAGCAGTTCTTCGCAACTCATTTCGTATCAGGTAAGAACAGATTCAATTGTATCGCAAGCTTCTGATAGTCAGGCAACCAACGTATCCTTTGCAGAAGAAGCGAAAGAATATAAACTGAAAGCGAATTATGTAGGAGCAAAGGTTGATTACCAATATATTCTGTTGAAAGGGCCGTCAATTACCCATCACATTACATTAGGTATAGAAGGGGCAATCAATCTAAATGATACAAAGATGGCAACGAGTTTTGTGAATATTGGGTATGGATTAAGTCGTCAAATTGGAGATAATGTTCACTTTTTTGTAGAGCCTACTTGGAGTTATGCCCTATTTTCTCAGAGCGATGCTAATGCCTTGTTACTGGTCAAGCCTAATAAAATTGGTTTTAATTTAGGATTAACGGTTAAGTTATAAAAATCAAAAGCGAGGCTACAACCTCGCTTTTGATTTTTATAACCTTTACTAACATCTCATTAGCTAATTTCTAAGCCAAAAATCTGCATATTTTCTGATTCTGAATGTTCTAAAAAGACAAATTGTAGATTCTTTAATAGGTTGATTGCAGGAATATTTCGAGCATCCACACGAGCTTTGATGATTTCGATTTTAAACTGCATCACCAATACTTCTAAAGCCTTTTTTGAAGCCTCACTTGCATAGCCATTTCCCCAAAAATCAGGATAAATTTCAAAACTAATCCAAGCGTCTGCCGTATCATATACGGAGATTGCAATACTACCAATAAGACTATTTTCAGGTTTAAGACGAATCATCCAATTGAGTAGGAGTGTATCTTCGTCCCAAACGCCAAACTGCTGTTGTAATTTCCTAAACTGTTGTCTTATTTCTTCGTTAGATAAAGGAGATGTGTTCGGAATGTATTCATACATCCTAGCATCTTGTAACTTATCATATACTTCATTGGCATGGATTTCTTGAATGGGTTCAAGTACCAAACGAGAGGTTTCAAAGGGTTGTTTCATTCGAGATAAGCTAGTACCTTTAAGTGATGGATGAATTAAATAATCGGGATTAAAGACAATTTAGTAAAAAAAACAACTGTCTATTGATATACTTGAAAGCGACTGAGTAGCTTATTGTCATCAAGTATTGAAGGTAATCATTTTTTGAAAAAATAGCAATTCATTTCTTATGCAAGATATTGAACCCTTTTATAACTGGGAAAATTTATATGTAGCGTCTAAAGATCAACGTTCACCTTTTTATGGTCGTCAGTACAATATGACCTATTATGAGCATGATATTTATGGCTATTATATCCATCCACTTTGGGATGAATTTGAATCCGTAACACTCTATTGTAAAATACTTTACGCCGATTATACTCGGCAATTTGTCATCATTGAAATGTTCGGAGAATGGAACGATACCCTCCACAATGACATTATGTGGTTTAAGCGGAATGTCATTGACCATTTATTAAGGGAAGGAATCTCGCAATTTATTTTGATTGGCGAAAATATCCTCAACTTTCATGGCTCTTATGAAGATGATTATTATGCCGAATGGTTTGAAGAAGTGGAAGACGGATGGATTGCTGCCTGTAATTTCAGGGATTTCGTTCAAGTAGAATGGACAAAGTATAAGCTGGATTATTACATCAATTTCGGAGGAACATTGGAAGTCATCAACTGGCGAACACTACAACCACTAGTTTTGTATGAAGTAGTGAAACGGTTAATGACTAGACGTTTAAATTAGCTTCGCTTTTGAGCGTTAACCATTCTGCCAATAAAGCCCACGAATGAGCTTCACAACTCCATTGAATGTGAAATAAAGGCGAAGAGGCAATACGATAGAGTAATGGATTTTCGTAAGCCGTTAAAAAACCTGCAATAAAGAAAGGGTAATTTCGTATTTCTTCTGAATGACTCAATTGTTCCAAGCTAAGTTCAGACTGATAAGGGACTTGCAAGCGAAAAAGGCTTGTTTCAAGAATCATCCGATCCATTAAACTTAGGGAGGAGGTTGTTAATAAATGCTGAATGTCTTGAATAATTTTATCGTGACAAATTTCCAATTCTGGGATTTTGAAACGAGCCATTAGCCGAACCACATGGTAAATAATCAAGGGCGTACGGGCATACTGGTGGGCTACTCTAAAAGGAGTTGCTAAATAGTGGTTACTCAGAATACATTGTTGAATATAACGGACAGAGTCAATGCCGTGTTCATCGAGTTCGATACCAAAATGGAGCAGGCAATAGAGCATATTCGATAAGGCACAGGCATCAAATTCGATATACATATTTTTGCCAAACCAAGTAGAATACGCTTTTAAAGAGCGATAAGCTGGAAACGTGTTTCGGATGCTTTGTTTATAGCCATTTGAATGAACCCGTAGTTTTGCTTGTAACGCAATGGCATCTTTTGGCGTATAATTTGCAGTAAGATACACAAATGCTGTATCGTCGATGTCATCAGGAATTCTGAAATGCTCAAAACGATGTAAGATATTCCCGTGTGGGAAATGTTGTGAGGGTTTTGTCTTAAAGAAATTAAAGGTCAATAATCCATCTTTATTCTGAAAATCAGGGTAGTTTTGAATGCCTTTCTGGCAAATCGTATCAATGAGTTGCTGAGAGTTAAGCGAAAGTTTTGATTGGATGGATTGTAAGGTAAAAAGGGTAATTGCCGTAAAAAAGAGATTGGTATCGGGACGTTTATAGCCCCAAATAGCATTGCCACGATAAGACTCAAACAAGCCATCCGAAAAATAGTGCGGACTAGCGGAGTCTTGTAAGGAGGCAATTTTTTGAATTATGTCGTCGATAGATGTCATACAAAACAAAGATAGACTTCAATCTTTCTACATCCAATTTTCCAAAAACAAACTAATCTTGTAAATTGCATCGTTAATTAGAAGAATGCGAGTCATCGTCCCACATTCATACTTGCTGGACTAAGTAGAGCAACTAGATGATTCTTTCAAACCAGTCAAGTCTAAATTGAATATAAACTAAAGAAATGATAAAAATTCCTACCGATTCCAAGAAAGATGTTTTTGTACATGCGTCGTTAATCGTATGTTTAGTACTGGTATTATTTTTTGGCTTTTTCTTTGTCTATCTACCGTGGAGTACCAATCATGGCGAAACAATCTCTGTGCCTAATTTGAAAGGATTGTCAATGGAAGAAGCAAAGGATATTTTAAGTGACCGAAACCTCGAATTTGAAGTAACGGACAGTACTTTCACGCCAGGCGTAAAACCTTTGACAGTTTTAACCCAATATCCTTTAGAAAACTCAAAAGTAAAGCAAGGTCGTAAAATTTACTTGACCATCAATACCGAAACCGCTCCGATGGTAAGATTGCCAAAATTGACAGATCAATCCGTAAAGAGTGCCATGCAACAACTATTGATAGCAGGATTATTAGAACCTAATTTGGAGTATCAAAACGATATTCGTGAAAATGAGGTCATAGAAGTGAAGTATCAAAATACCAAAATAGAAGCTGGTTCGTTAATTGCAAAAGGTTCAAGAGTAACGCTTGTAGTGGGTAACGGAGTCGGCAATCAAGAAATTGAGGTGCCATGCGTAGTGGATAAACCTTATGACGAAGCAGTTATTATAATCTCAGGATCAGGACTTCAAAAAGGAACAGTCATCTACGATGCAGAGTCCACTGAACCAGCAGGTAAAGTGATTCGTCAAACTCCTGCTTGTGATGAAGGGAATAAACTACACGCAGGTGAAATGATTGACCTTTGGGTGGCTGGAAATCCGCCAACGGAAAATTAATAATCATGATGATAAAAAGAGTTATTGATGTTTATGCCGTCACATTAGGTGCATGGCATAAACACAAAAAAGGGTGGTTAGTTCTCTTACCACTCTTTTTTGTTGCTACATCTGTATCGTTTGGTCAGTTTAAGACTGTACCATTGGACGATTATTACCCTTTGCAACGTACCCCAAACAAAGGGGCTAAAACTGCTGATGCTTCTTTGCAATTGCCATTTTTTGACGATTTCGCAAACTCAAAAAACGGTATTCCCAATCCTAATTTGTGGATAACACCTACCAATATTTGGGTGAATAATACCTATTCTACCCAACAGCCTTCGGTGAATATGGCTTCGTTTGACGGATTAAAAGCCAATGGTTCGCCTTATATTTTTCCGAAAGAAAGTAATGACTCTTTGACGATGCAAGGGCGTACGGATTCTTTAATGAGTAAAGCCATTGATTTATCTTCTTA
>JBMLRK010000561.1:0-12096 GCA_049241065.1 Spirosomataceae bacterium | reverse complement strand
GCTTTTGGGCGTTTAACTGGACAGTTTGATACGTGGAATGTGGATTACGTGTATTTTAATAAAGCCAGAACCTTGAAAGATAACGTTTTAGTGGATGCTGCATTACGAAAAGAGGTCAGCCCTTTGCTAAAACGCTACCGCTCAATGCCAATTAAGCAGTTGCTCCAAAATCCTTCGGCTGTATTAGTGGATAGTATTTCGACAGATTTAATCACTTACGCATCTCGTTTTAACCCCAAAGTACAATTTAAGTTAACCGATCAGACGGGGGCAACGCTCCTTACAAGAGACGTTACCCTAAATGACTTTGAAAACAAAATTGAAACTAGAACTATTCGTTTAGCCTTACCCAAAGTGACCATTGCGAGTGCCAGCAAAGTGCAATTAAAAGCAACATTTGAGTATGCTTCTTTGGACGGAGTGAATATAAAACTTCCCAATGTATTGACGGCTAATGATACTATTAGCAAAACTACCGTATTGGAAGATTATTATGCCTACGACGATGGTACTGCGGAGGCTTCTTCTTACCTGAGTCAGGGTTATGGAAAAGTGGCAGTTCAGTTTATCAACAACGGCAAGGTCGATTCTGTGCGTGCAATTCGTTTGGCGATTGCCCCCTCACTTCAAAATTTAGTAGGGAAAAATACCATTGTGGTTGTTTGGGATAAAGACAAAGGTAAGCCAGGAAAAGTATTGTCACAGCGTCAGGTGGTCATTCAATATCCAGATTTGATGAATGGATTCATCGAATACGATGTCCGTAAAGAAGCGACCTATCAAGTTGGGGAGAGCATTCAACAGACTGTCAAAACCCCAATAGCAGTGTCAGATACGTTTTATGTAGGGTATTTACAGCTAAGTGATGATGTACCGTTGAAAATAGGTTTAGACAAGAATACACCGCATTATCAGTTAGATGCTAGTAAAAAGAAGACAACGTTTAATACAACCTTCTTTAGTTTTGGGTCTGAATGGGTACCCGATACGGACACCAATTCTGCTGTAAAAGGTTCATTGATGATTCGTCCAGTAATGGGAGGAAGAGTAGAAGTAATCAATGTAATCAATAAACCATTGGCGACAGAAGATGAAGTAGATAGCCAACTTATTGTGTCACCGAATCCGAGTTCAGGACTGATTCAATGGAATAATCCAACCTTAAAATATGTGGAGGTGTTAGATTTAACAGGTAGAACGGTCTGGAAAGAAGAAACAAACAGCCAAGAAATTAATTTACAAACACTCAATACGGGCATTTATATGTTGCGACTGTCCAGCGAACAGCATACATTTGTTCGTAAAATTGCCATTACACATTAAGAAAAAGCATAGTAACCAATAGATAAATTAATAAACCGTACCATTATTATGGATATTTCAGTAGAAGATTTAAAAGCACGCCTTGATGCAGGCGAAGAGTTCAACTTCTTAGATGTAAGAGAAGAGTATGAGTATGAAGAAGATAATCTAGGAGCTGTTTTGATTCCTTTGGGCGAACTTCCAGATCGTCTTGAAGAAATTGAAGCTTGGAAAGACCAAGAAGTAGTGGTGCATTGTCGTTCGGGTGCTCGTTCGGCAAATGCAAAGGCATTTTTAGGAACACAAGGTTTTACCAATGTTCGTAATGTAATTGGCGGTATTTTGGCATACAACAAATTATAGTTTTCTCATAGAAGTGGTAGGTAAACAAAACCTACTACTTCTACACTATTCAACCTACGTTAACAATTTTTACTTAATACAGAAACCATCCTTATACATGAAAAAGCAAATTTTAAGCCTCCTTTTCTTTTTAGCAACCGTATTAGTAAGTACTGCACAAGACATGATCACAAAACGGGATGGCTCTGAAATTCCTTCAAAAGTAACCGAAGTAACAACGCAAGAAATTAAATACAAACGATGGGACAATCAAAGTGGCCCTATTTACGGGATTGATAAGAAAGAAGTACTTTTTATTAAGTATGAGAATGGAGCAAAAGATATTTTTGATACACAGGGGAATCTAACTTCAACAGTGCCTGCTACCAATGTTAATCCAGACAGCCCTTCAACTATATCCGTACAGGTTTCCCCCATCTCAAACGTCACAAATGAAGACCTCTATTTGAAGGGAACTCAAGATGCTGAACGATATTATTCAAGACACTCAGGTCCAGCAACATGGACATTACTTACATCATTATTAATCAATGGTTTATTTGGATTAATTCCAGCGGTTGCTTGTTCTTCAACAACACCTAAAATACACAATCTAGGTTATCCTGACCAACGCTTAATGGATAATCAACGCTATGCGGAAGGTTATACAGCTCAAGCGAAACGTAAAAAATCTCGAAAAGTGTGGACAAATTTTGCTATAGGAACTGCTATTTCAACGGTTCTTTTAATAGCTGCTAGTCATTAATAGTAATGATTACCTATTTTTTCAAGCTTCTTAAACAAGTATCAACTCGTTTAAGAAGCTTTTTCATTAACTTAATATGTTATGCAACCCCAAGAATTCAAAGACCGCTTATCAGAACTTACCATCTTAGACATTCGTACTCCTGACGAAATAGAGGATTTTCCAATCGGTGGTATTACTATCCTTTTTGAAGAATTGATGGAACGCTTGGATTTATTAGAACCATACAAAAATCAGGAGCTTGTCGTGGTCTGTTATACTGGACTACAAAGCAAAATTGCCTGCACGATTTTGAAGAAAAGAGGCTTTTTGTTCATCAAAAACTTAGAAGGAGGCTTGGAAGCTTTTTTGAGTTTATGAAAAAAGAAAATAAATACCTAAATTGTATCTGTTTAGTAGGGTTAGTAAATGGAATTATTTATTTACGACTATATCCGTATTGACACGAGTGATTAACCTATTGGTTTTGACTGCCTCCTAACAACGGATGTGTGATTGACTAGTAAGGTCTTGTTACTAATGGTACTACTAAACAATAGTTAATTTTATTCACTAACCAAGTCCTAAATGTTAACGTATATCGACTGGCATACCAGCCCTGATATTTTCACTTTTCCAGAAAGCATTCCTCTTATTGGTGGATTTCCAATTCGTTGGTATGGTTTAATGTTTGCCTCAGCCTTTTTGTTGGGCTATCAAGTAGTTTCCTACATGTTCAAAAAAGAAGGTCGTTCCTTAGAAGAAGCCGATCAACTATTGCTTTATACCATGATTGGTACGGTAGTAGGGGCAAGGGTTGGGCATTATTTCTTTTATGAATATCCACTGTTATTTGCAGACCCTATAAAGTTCTTTGTAAGTATGATTACCCCTCCGTATGCAGGCTTGGCTAGTCACGGAGCAGGAATAGGTTTGTTCACTGCCTTCTATTTGTACGTTAAAAAATATAAAAATGTCAGTTACCTCTACGTTACCGACCACATTGTGCCTGCGGTGGCAGTAGGCGGGGCATGTATCCGTTTTGGTAATTTGATGAACTCTGAAATTTTAGGAAAACCGAGCGATTTACCTTGGGCTTTCAAATTTTATAACGACTCTGCTTTAGGACACGAGTACGCCAATGTGGTTGTTCCTCGTCATCCAGCTCAGTTGTATGAATCGCTTTCTTGCATTGTGTTGTTCTTGATTATTATGTTTATCTGGAATAAGAAAAAACAACATACACAAGAAGGATTACTTACGGGTGTTTTTATGGTTATTCTATTTACGCTTCGTTTCTTGTACGAATTCTTAAAAGAAAACCAATCAAGTTTTGAAAATGGAATGTCCTTGAATATGGGACAAGTGTTGAGTATTCCCGCTGTTATTTTTGGGCTAATCGTTATCGTTTATTCATTTAAAAATAAAAAAGTACACGAATAATTTCAATCAATTAAACCCCTTATTACCATGGAAAATAATACCCCAGAAACTCCACAAGAAGCAGAAAACACATTAGAAAACATCGCTAATGCTGCAACTGAAAAAATTGAAGGTTTAGCAGATGCTGCTGCTGACAAAATCAAAGAACTTACAGGTACTGACGTATCTGCAAAGGCAGATGAATTAGCAGGTGCTGCCTCTGCAAAAGTAGAGGAAATCGCTGATGCTGCAACTGCAAAATTTGAAGAAGCAAAAGAGGCAATCACTGGTAAAATCGCAGATTTAACAGGTGGTGACGTAGCTGCTAAAGCAGAAGAATTGAAAGCTGAAGCTGCTGAAAAAATCGAAGATTTACAGGAAGCTGCCGCAGAGAAAATAGAAGAAGCAAAACAAGCTGCTGGCGGTTTGTTCGATAAAATTAAAGGTATCTTCGGAGCTTAATTTTAGCGTTTTAAGATAAAGAGGGCGGTCTTGTTTCATACAAAACCGCCCTCTTTTTTATACAAGTCCCATCGGGACGACCAATATACTAAACAGGGATTTCAATCCCTGAGTAAGCCTAAACCTGTGAGGTTTCAAAAACCTCACAGGTTTTCTCCCTAAGTAAGTTAACTTCTAAAACGAATAAACTTAAACACCTCCCCAGCTTCAAAATAAGACTTATCAGCAGGCAATTCAACAAAGCCATCGCACTGCGTTAAGTTAGCAAAATCACCAGAACCACTTCCTTCAAACGGATTAGCGTAGTGGACACCTGCTTTAAAATAAGACATCGCTGGGACAAAATAGGTAAGCGGAGGCTTAAACGTAATGGCTTTATCCAAAATCACCTCTTCCTGACTCACTTTTCCACTAATAAAAGGAAGAGCATATTTACAAAAACATAAATACGTAGAAACGGGATTTCCTGGAAGGGCAAAAACCGCTTTTCCTTCGGCACTCATACCAAACCAAAAGGGTTTCCCAGGTTTTTGTGCCACTTTGTGAAATAGTTGCTGAACACCCAATTCTCGTAAAATTTGAGGAACAAAGTCTTTTTTGCCAGCCGAAACCCCACCACTCAATAAAATAACATCATGTTCTGTCAAGATTTCTCGTAATCGTTCTTTCAACACGTCGGGTTCGTCTGTTAAATGAAAACGGTTTGCTCGTATGCCCAATGGCAAAAGTGCCGAAGCTAATAAATAAGAATTCGACATTCTGATTTGATGAGCTAAAGGCTTTTCGCTCACATCGACCAATTCATCACCTGTCGAAATCACTGCTACACGAGGAGGCATTTTTACAAGTACCGTTGTCTTGCCGACCGTTGCCAATACCGCAATTTCTGCTGGACTAATCCGAATTCCCGTTTGTAATAATAGGTTTTCGGCTTGCTTGTCCGAACCTTTTGCATGAATATGCTGTCCTTTTTTTATATCCGAAAATGGGATAGTAAGGCGGGCTACTTTTATGCCATGTTGCTCTTCAAGACTAATATCTTCGTATCGAATAACGGTATCGCACCCCAAAGGCAAAACCGCTCCCGTCATTACTTCCATACAGGCAAGTGGGTTTTGCATTGCCTTTTGAGCTTCGCCCGCAAACTGAATTGCTTCAATGGCTAAGGTCGCATTCGTCTTTTCGATATTGTCAAAAAGAAGAGCAATTCCATCCATCGCCACTCGATTGAAGGGAGGAAAATCTCTGTCGGCATAAATAGCTTCTGCCAACTCATAGCCAATGGTATTTTCAAGGCTTACAGAAGTTGTTGGAAAATTATACGAATGCTCAAGCACCTTGGCTAGGGCTTCATCGGCTGTTATCATGGTATCAGTATAAAGACCTTACGGTTTTATCGTTTATCTTTGTATCGAATAGAAAGAATTTAAAACGAAGTTACACCGCAAAGAGCGATTGAACAATCTTTGCAAGCAGAAAGCAACAGAATAAAATGGCAACATTTACCCATATAGACGCAGACAATAATCCTTCCATGGTAGATGTGTCCGCAAAAACAATTACTAAAAGAACAGCTACCGCACGCAGTATCGTTTGGTTAACCGACGAAATTATTGCTCAGTTTCAGAACGGAGACATTGTCACAAAGAAAGGTTCAGTTGTTCAAACCGCCATCATTGCGGGAACAATGGGGGCAAAAAAAACCTCCGATTTAATTCCTTTATGTCATCCATTGGGCTTAGATTCTTGTAAATTCAAGATTGAACTAATCGGTAACGAAATCATCATTGATTGTACCTGTTCCCTCACCGCCAAAACAGGCGTGGAGATGGAAGCACTCACTGGAGCGTCCATAGCTGCCCTCACGATTTACGATATGTGTAAGGCTTTTTCGCACGATTTAGTGATTAAAGAAACTCGCTTAATCACTAAAACAGGTGGAAAAAGTGATTATTCAGCCACCACCAATCCAAGCAGATGATTCCAAAATTGAACGGATTAATTTTATCGGGAGGTTTAAGTACTCGAATGGGAAGCGAAAAACGCTTATTGGCATACCACGAAAAACCACAAGAACAGTACTTATACGATTTGTTGAAACCCTTTTGCGAGGAGGTTTTTGTGTCTATCAATGCCAGTCAAATCTGTCATTTACCTGCCATCGAAGATTGCTTTGACGATATGAAAAGCCCTTTGGTCGGCATTATTTCTGCCATGAAAGCTTTTCCTAATAACGCCTGGTTGGTCATTGCTTGCGATATGCCCTTTATTAATGAAGACCTTATTGCTCAATTAATCAGTCACCGTAATCCACAAATGAAGGCAACTGGTTTTGAAAATAAAGCAATTGAACAAGACAAAAAGAAGGTTTTCACTAAGTGGATTGAACAAGAAAACTCCCCGCAGTCAATTTCCGTTGAACCGCTTATTACGATTTATGAACCAGCGATGTTTAGCCATTTTATGAATGCCTACGAAACCAAACGTAAATCCGTACTGAGGGTCTTGCAGCAGGTCGAAGTCGAGAAAATTCAAGTATCAGACGTTACCTTACTGCAAAATATCAATACTTTCGACGAATATCAACAAGTAAAACAGCATGTCATCACACCACGTCATTAGAGACAAACAAGAACCAGCACTCATTATTGCCAATGGCGAAGCCTGTTCAGAGGAGTTATTAGGGCAATTACTCGAATGGTCACCTTTTGTAGTCGTGCTAGATTCGGCTATTCATAGAGTGCTTGATTTAGGAATAAAAGTAGATGTTCTTCTGGGAGACTTTGACCGAAATCTGGATTTAGAGGCTATTCAAGCACGACAATATCCTTTAGAAATTGTTCACACCCCTGACCAAAATAAACACGATTTGGATAAAGCCTATGAATATTTAATTGAAAAAGGCTTTCCCGCTGTAAACGTAATCTGGGCAACAGGCAGACGAGCCGACCATACCATGACCAATATTACCAATTTGGTTCGTTACAGTAATTTGCTCAAAATAGTGGTGCTAGACGATTATTCAAAGATTTTTCGACTACCCAATCACTACGAAAAGTGGTATCCTGCTCAAACACCAATCTCCTTAATTCCTGTGGGAGAAGTAACGCAGATTGCTACCGAAGGGCTAGTCTATAATTTACAAAAGGAAAATCTCACACTGGGTTATCGCACAGGAAGCAGCAACGAAGCCGCTCAAGATGGTTTCGTCAAGATAAGCTATCAAACAGGAGATTTACTTTTAATGGAATGTCTTGATTAAAAGTCCTTTAAATACGCTAAATTAGATACGTAGAAATACCTGTTTTGTTCGTAATTGTACGTAGATTTACAGCCCTCTTATTGAAAGTGTTTCCCTTTTTTGTAGTTTTGAAACGATATAAAAACGTATGAAAAAAAGTCTTTTCTAAAAGACAGATTGTACGAAATTTATTCCGAAAACAATTATAAACTTACTTAAAACACACTTTAACAATGGGAAAGTTAATTAACAAAGACGAACACGCTGACGATTACAACAGACTAATGGGTTTTGCACAAAATCACAAAGCTGCAAAACCAAAGTCAACACACACGCAAACGTTTAATGGCGATGTAATAAAAGAATTAGTGAATGACCCGAACTTCGGTTCGTTAAAAATTCATCATGGAGTGAATGATGAAGGACATCGAGTGGTAATTTTAGAAGCCCTAGATACCGATGGTTTAGCAATGAACAAAGTGGCAGGTGATGCTCCAACTTGTCCGCCAAACTGTGCTTAATTTGAAATTAACAATTCTTGGAAAATGAGTTTAAACCTTTTTTTAATCTACCTATCTTCTTATTCTTTGATTCCTGCTTTAGTCATTGGAGTGGTAATGTATAAGAAGCATCTATTTTCAGAGCCGCTTAGAATAGTTCTTTACTGCGTCTATTTTATGGCTCTTATGGAAATCTTGGAATGGGGTATTATCTATTTATATCGGATAAACCATGTCCCTATGAAAGATAGGAATTCTCATTTTTTAACTAATATTCATATCTTTTTGGAGTTTTATATCTTGGCCTATGCGTATTACAGCCTAGCAAAAGTCAAAATTCAAAAAACGATTATTACCTTATTTATGTTAGCAGAAGCCTGCCTTCTGCTAACTTATGATTTTTCAAGTTGGAAGAATTTCAATCATTTTAATTCTATTACCAACTCTGTGGCAAGTTTGTTGATGATTGCCATCTTGTTTATGTACTTCTATAACTTATTACAAACCTTAGAAACCAAAAATATTTTAAAAGATCCATGGTTCTGGATTAGTACAGGAGCATGGTTTTACTATTCTGGCGTACTCTTCGCTTTTATTTTTAGTGAGAATATCCTATTCAATAAATCGGAGAGTTACACAATTCTCTGGAATATTTATTACATTTTTATAGTTGTCTTCAGAATTTTTTTAGCAATAGGCTTATGGTTGAGCAAGACTCAGAATTCATTAAACTCATCGTCGAAGTCGGTACTGCAATAATGTTTTTATTTTCATTAAGTATTGTCACTTTAGTGTATTATTTTTACGGACGATTATTGAAACAAAAACACTCCTAACTACCTTGTCGATACATCCCAAACTTATCGTATTAGCAACTTTGGCTATGTTATTGCCCATTTCGGCAATAGTTATCTTTGTTGTCATGTATTACAGAAAGCAACAAAGCCAAAGGCAGCGTGTCAAACTATTAGGAGAACATCACCGCAAGCAACTCTTAGAAGCCAGTATTCATACACAAGAGCAGGTGAGACGACAATTGGGAGGAGACCTTCATGATGATGTCGGTGCCCATCTTTCCACCGTACGTTTAAGTCTAGGAATGCTAGAACGAACCCTTGATAACACCGAATTACAGAAAGAATATCTTCATAATACACAAAATTTAGTCAATGATTTAGTGACCAAAGTAAGGGCTTTATCAAAGGAATTAGTGCCAAGTACGCTCGATAACTTTGGACTGAGCATGGCCCTCCAAGACTTTACCAGTTTGGTATCCTCTCATACAGGAATCAAAGTAGCCCTCCAGCAAATAAGTCCAATAGGTCGCTACTCGCAACAAGTAGAATTGGCTCTTTATCGAACCGTTCAAGAATTGGTGAACAATGCCCTAAAGCATGCACAAGCAACAGAAATTGACGTGTTCTTCTCTGAAATAGAAGGGAAACTGCATGTAGAAGTAGCTGATAACGGAGTAGGTTTCGACCCCACCGTGTTCAATGAACCCAATAGAGGAATCGGTCTCAGAAATATCGAAAGTCGTTTGAGTGTAATCAACGGGACAATTAACTTCGATATTGCCAAAGGAAGAGGCTCTCGATTCCAAATTAGTGTCCCAATCTAAACGATTATGCCCTCAAACCAGATAAATACCCATTCTTATCTGATAGATTCTAATTAATTTTAGTGCCACATACATTACCTGACATTCCTTTAAATGACAACGAGCAAGAATATAACAATAGCCATTGCAGACGATCATGCCATTTTTCGTCGTGGAATGGTATCGTTATTGTCCATGATTCCTGATTTTCAAATCATCCATGAAGCTGGCAACGGACAAGAAATGATTGATGCGGTTGAACGCCAAATGCCTGACATTATCTTGATGGATTTGCAAATGCCAGTCTTGGACGGAATTAAGGCTACTCAACAATTAATCGCAAAATATCCTGCGATTAAAATCATCGTAGTATCCATGCACGACGAAGAACGTTTCGTTTCACACATGATTGAACTCGGAGCAAGTGGCTATTTATTGAAAGATGCAGACCCCGACGAAATAGAAAATGCCATACGGGTCGTAGAAAAGGACGGAAACTATTACGGAAAATTTCTATTACAAATTATGCGTAATAAGTTAGTACAACGTTCTGCTAAAAAAGAAAAAACAGCACTTCTTCCTGACATTGATTTATCAGATAGAGAATTAGAAATACTAAATTTCATCTGTGAAGGAATGACCACACCCGAAATTGCAGATAAAATATACCTTAGTACACGAACAATAGAAGGTCATCGCAACCGGATTATGGAAAAAACGGCTACTCGTAACGTCGCAGGAATGGTCGCTTGGGCAATTCGGAGTGGCATTTGTTAACCCATCACGCAGCAGATGAATGAGAACTTAAAGTTCATTCGTCTGCTGTTTTTATCTAAAAGACTTCCGCTCAATTAGCTTCTCTCAAGGTTTTAATCTCCTCCCATTTAATTCTTCAAAAAATCCTTCCTAACTTTGCACACATCGTATTGAATATACATAACTAATAATATTTAAGATAATACCCCTATTAGGAGTTTATCAATTTTACTACTGATGCAAAAGAATTTCATAGACGAATTACGTTGGAGAGGAATGCTCCACGATATGATGCCAGGAACAGAAGAACAACTCCAGAAAGAAGTAACTTCTGCTTATATTGGGTTCGACCCCACAGCATCATCGCTTCATATTGGCAATCTAGCAACAATCATGTTGTTGAAGCATTTTCAATTGGCAGGACATAAACCCTTTGCCTTAGTAGGCGGTGCTACTGGAATGATTGGTGACCCTTCAGGAAAAGCAGCAGAAAGAGAATTTCTTTCAGAAGAAGCACTTCGTTACAACCAAGAGTGTATAAAAAATCAATTAGCGAAGTTCTTAGATTTTGACTGTGGCGAAAATGCAGCCGAATTAGTTAATAACTACGATTGGTTCAAAGAGTTTTCTTTCTTAGGATTTCTTCGTGAAGCAGGGAAACACCTTTCTGTAAATTATATGATGTCGAAAGACTCAGTAAAGAAACGCCTTGAAACAGGAATTTCATTTACCGAATTTTCGTACCAACTACTACAAGGCTACGATTTTTACTGGTTGTTCAAAAACAAGAACGTTCGTCTTCAAATGGGAGGCTCTGACCAATGGGGTAACATCACTACTGGTACAGAAATTATTCGTAGAAAAGATGCAGGACATGATAATGTAGAAACGGACGAACCGCAACATAAAGCCTACGCCCTTACAACGCCATTAGTGACAAAAGCCGATGGAACAAAATTTGGAAAGTCTGAATCTGGAAACGTTTGGTTAGATCCCAACATGACCAGTCCATATCAATTTTATCAGTTCTGGTTAAATGCAACCGATACCGATTGCCATCGTTTACTTCGAGTATTTACCTTATATACACAAACGGAAATCGAAGCATTCGAAGCAGAACATGCCGAAGCACCTCACTTACGCATCATGCAAAAAGCATTAGCGAAAGATGTAACAACCAGAGTACACTCATTAAATGATTATGAGATTGCAGTAAAAGCATCTGAATTACTTTTTGGTAAAGGAACACTAGAAGCATTAGAAGGTATGAGCAATCAAGACATTCTATCAGTATTCGATGGTGTGCCTCAAACAACAATCTCTCGTGACGCATACCAAGAGTGTACCAATATCATAGATTTAGTATCCATTACGACAAATAACGAAATCTATGCGTCAAAAGGAGAAGCTCGTCGTGCCATTCAAGGAAATGCAATAAGCGTTAATAAAAATAAAATAACAGATCCAAATCAAGAAGTAGCCTTTACATTACTTAATGATAAGTTTTTGTTAATTGGAAAAGGAAAGAAAAACCATTTACTAGTGGTAGAATAAGATAAATATTGCAACAAAAGTTTGCAGATAGCAGAATACTAAGCTATCTGCACCCTTTTGTTACAATAAAGCTGTTTAAACTTTCTAAAAAATATTATTCTTTGATTAATTCTTCGTCTTACTTTTTAACTAGGCGTTCCCGTCTGGGCGACCCCGTCTGAAACAAAAAGTA
>JBMLRK010000560.1:1828-10535 GCA_049241065.1 Spirosomataceae bacterium | reverse complement strand
AGGTGAAATAAAAGAGCTTCGATAAATTTTTCGAAGCTCAATAGCAATTCCTCTCATTTATGCGAAATAGTGATTTCTTTAAAATCCGAGGAATTGCTACATTCCAACCAATGATTCCATTTAGAGGGTGAATTAATTCACCCTCTAAATGGAATCATTGACAAAATGGCCTTTCCCTATTTTGGGTCAAGCGTTAGTGTAATACGATTCACTAAATCTTGGTAGTGATATTTCGTTATTTTATCCGTCACTAAAGGAAGTCCCAATTTTAAATCATCTCTGAGAGAAACAAGTTGTCCTCTTGTAATCGAATAAATATCTGTTCTCTTCGAATCGCTCAATGGACTCAACATCGAAGTATATCGATCCACTAATACTTTTTGAAGATTTCTACGATAGGCATCTGGTGTTTTTTTCGTTTTGAGTTCGCTAAAAATTCCAGAACGTAAGTCACTTTCTAATTCATCAACACCGTAAGCGTTCGCATTCGTGACACTCATTTCAAGCATTCGCTGTAATCGTTCGGGTGATAAAACTGATATTAAAGCAGATTCTTGAAGTTTACCGATACTTTCTAAACTTTGATCTGGACGAATTTGGTTCGTAATTTTCGTTTCAAGTAACCATGTTGGCGTTTCAAACACTTGTCTTTGTAACCAAGCTTGAGCATCCTTTTGAATGGCTTTAGGTGCTTGTTCATACACTTTTCCTTCCTCATCCATCGTACGAGGAGTTTCGTACATACCACCGATATTCTTAACAACATGACCAATATAACGACGATATTGCCCCACAATTTCGTTATAGGCTTCTGTCAGCATATCATAATCCTGAGCCTCTTCTTTTGTCCATTCTGGCAAGTTTGGAATAATTCGTTTCAAGTTTTTAATCCCATAATCACTTGCCAACATATTATTATCGCCTAAACATTCGCTCTGAGAACGAGGGTCATAATAATTACTTTCAGTCCCAAACCAAACCCGAGGGTTCTTCTTGATTTCTGCTAAATATTGCTTGTTCAAGGTTTTGGCATCTTCTTCTGGACTAGTACCATCTAATGTTTGATAGCCCCATTTGATAGCCCAAGTGTCGTATTCGCCAATGCGTGGATACAAGTCTTTTACACCGTCTTCGGGTTGTGCAACGTAGTTAAAACGAGCATAATCCATAATTGAAGGCGTATGACCATGTTCCGCAATCCATTTTGGGTCTCTCAATTTCTCAACAGGCACAGTGCTACTTGAACCAAAATTATGACGTAATCCAAGCGTATGCCCTACCTCGTGTGATGCCACAAAGCGAACTAAATCGCCCATAAGTTCATCATCAAATTTATTTTTTCTTGCTCTCGCATCCACGGCACCTGCTTGAGTCATGTACCATTTTTTCAAGAGTTTCATCACATTATGATACCAACCAATATGACTTTCTAAAATTTCGCCCGAACGAGGGTCATGTACATTAGGGCCATAAGCGTTCTCAATCGTGGAAGCAAAATAACGAATGGCAGAAAAACGTGCATCTTCTAAACTAATCGTCGTATCGTTCTCTGCAATAATTTCTCCTCTAATGGCATTTTTCCAACCTGCTGCTTCAAATGCTTTTTGCCAATCGTCCACCCCTAATTTTAAGTACTTACGCCATTTTTCGGGCGTAGCTGGGTCAATATAATACACAATTGGTTTGGCTGGTTCAATCAGTTCTCCTGCTTTTTGTTTTCTAGCATCCTCTTCATTTTTAGGCTCTAAACGCCAACGAACCGCAAAGGTTTGGTCTTCTGTACGCTGTGAACTTTCGTCAAAAATGGTATATCCGTTCGCAAAGAAACCAACTCGGTTATCGAACAAACGCTTTTTCATTGGCACTTTAGGCAACATAATAATAGAGGTATTCAACTCCATTGTGATAGCCCCTGTGGTATTTGCAGCAGGAATATTGACCGAAGGAAACGGATTCGGTAAGCCCAAAATACTAGGTGCAGTTCCAGAAGCAGAATACGTCTTTACGACTTTAATTTCGGTATTGATAGGGAATGTTTTAATAGATTGTATATAACTGCGGTCAGATAAAGCCGCTCCCATCCGATAATTACTTTTTGTGTTGGGTGGAATCGAAATAAGTTGATTATCTCCTTTAAAGAAATCCGTTACTTCTACCACTAGACTACTATTTTTTGAGAGCGAATCTTGGCGAATAGCTTTAATATCAAATGCTTGTGCAATAGGGTCAATATTGGAATTTCGCACCGCTTTAAAAATTGGACTAGCCGAATCTGGAGCGATATTGATATATTGCACCGCACGAATAAATAGTTTGTTTTCAGGGCCTTTTTCAAAACGAATAACTTGTCTATTTAGCAACTCACCACCATACGTTCCAGTAATGGCCGCTGTTTTTGAAATACGAGTAATCGCCATCAATTCCTTACCCATCAAGGAATCTGGAATTTCAAAAAAGTATTTATCTTCCAATTTATGTACCGTGAAAAGCCCTGTTGTAGATTTGGCTTTATCTGTAATAACTTCTTTGTAAGGTTTTAAGGAAGACTTTGGTTGTTCTGGTTTGGGTAATGCTACCGTACTTGCAGGGACTTCATCTTTTTTTGATTTCTTTTTGTCCTGTGCAAGAACCGAAAGATTAATCATACATAAAGAAAAGACCCCTACCACATACCTTGGGGAGATTTTTATGGACATAACAGAAAATTGGTTAAGAATTAATTAATGAAGGAATTCGTATAAAAATAGCCCACGAGTAAGCGTAGGCTATTAAATATAAGTAGAAGTGTTTATTTTATTACAAATAAACTTTAAATATTTATAAATTAATTAGACAATTCTTTCGCACGTTTTTGTGCGGCAAAAAGCCCTTCTTTTACATTTTGTGCAACAGCTCCCTCTTCAAATCGTTTTAAGGCTGCCTCCGTAGTACCGCCTTTTGAAGCAACTGCTTTAATCAGTTCATCCAACGATTTATCACTTGTTTCCATCAAATGAAATGACCCAATCATGGTTTGTTTCACTAAAAGAGCCGCCATATCTTCTTCAAAACCCATTTCTTTTCCAGCATCAATCATCGCTTTTACTAGATAAAAGAAATAAGCAGGGCCACTACCACTCAGTGCGGTCACGCCGTCAATAAACGACTCGTCGGTTATATGAAGTGCTTTTCCTGTACTCTCGATTAAAACTTTTATTTCAGCCAATATGTTTTCTGGGACTTCTGAAGATGCCGTAAAGGCGGTCATGCCTAGACCCAGCAATGCGGGAGTATTGGGCATGGCACGAATTACCAGCGGATGATTCAAAGCGGCTTGAATTTTCTCAATCGTAATACCAGCCATGATACTTAATACCACCTGATTAGGTTGAATAACTTCTTTTAGCTCTGCTGTTACCGAAAGAAAGTCCTGAGGTTTTACGGAAAAAATAATCAAATCATAATCGCCAATACTTGCAGAAATACTATCAACGACCGTGCCAGCACCTTCTTCTTGAAGTACTTTTGCACGTTCTGCGTTCTTTTCAATCAATAAAAAATTTTCTTTCTGCACAAGTCCTTTCTGAATGAACGAATTGGCAAAGGCCATTCCCATATTTCCAGCTCCGATGATAGCTACCTTCATAAAATAATATTGTTTTAATGTTCTGGTAAAAATACAATAAAAAGCCCTAACAAATAAAATTTGCTAGGGCTTTTGAAATCTTTATCTAAAAGGAAACGATAGTGATGTTGAATTTTGAATGATGGATTTTGAATTAGGGCTGTACGAAGAATAGAAAAATGCTCCGAAAATTCAATTCTTGCTTGTATTTTTTGGGTGAAGTGATTCAATCACGAGGCACTTAAATCCAAAATTTAACATCCAAAATTCAACATTATCACTTCAAGAGTTCTTCTAATTTTTGTTCCAACTCAGCAGAGCTTCCCACGAACTTCGCTACAATTTTGCCTTCTTTATCTATCAAAAATTGAGCAGGGATTCCCGTCACGCCATACGCAGCGGCAGCAGCAGAATTCCAATATTGTAAGTCCGAAACTTGATTCCAAACTAAACCGTCTTTCTCAATCGCTTTCACCCACGAGTTCTTATCTTGGTCTAAACTCACGCCTAAAATATCAAACCCTTTCGTTTTATATTTCTCATAGATTTTCACCACGTTAGGGTTTTCTCTGCGGCAAGGACCACACCAACTTGCCCAAAAATCAACCAATACATATTTTCCTCTGTAAGAAGACAAGGTGATTAAGCTATCTTTAGGGTTCTTAAAGGCAATTTCTGGTGCTTCTGCCCCAACACTTACACCGTTCAAGCGTTTGATTTGCTCTAAAAACGATTTAATGTGAATGTTATTCGAATTTGGTCGCTCCTTTTTGAACACCTCGGCAACTGCTTTCAGTTGTTCCAAGTCATTATCAGGATTTAAGAAATTTCCTGCTGTCCATAAGGCTACCAAATTTGACCCCATATCTGGAAGCAATGCCTTAATTTTACCAACCGTTATTGCTTGTGCAGCCTGAAACTCATTCTGAATTTTCTGAAGTGTTGCCTCATCTTTTTTCTCCTGAGCCAATGTTGCCTGCTTATTCCAACCTTCTATTTTAGCCTGCAATTCTTGATTGTACTTCACAATTAAATTGAAGTACTCAATATTCTTCGAATTGCCTGTAATGGTAAAATTACCCTGCTTTTGAGGCATATTCATTCCATCGGCCAACACTTGAACTTTCTCTCCTCCTTCTAAAATCAACAATACTTTCTGACTCAATTCTAGGTTAAAGAAATTCAATAAATAATAGCCACTTTCTTCGCTGATTTTGTGCTTAAAGGCAAATGATTTATCCGCTTTCACGACAGAAGAATCTATCGTTACAGGAGTTCCTCTCCCGTTTATCACTTGAAGATACACTTTTTTATCGGGAGCAACATTTTGTACTTTACCTGTAATTTCAGCAAAGTCAGATTTTTGTCCGAATGAGCTTACTCCCATCAAAGAAAGTGTTAGCCCCAAGAATATTTTTTTCATTTGTCTATTTTGTACGTCTATTAATCGTTAATCAATAGTTTATATACCTCAAAATATAGCATAAGTTGTTAGCGAATAGCGGCTTATTGAAGTCTTTGAACATTAAACTTTAAACTGACGACTACTGAGTCGATATCACTTTCTGCTATTTTAAACTATCTAATGACTTCTGCAACAGTGCTGTTGTCACTTTTGGGTCAGCCGCTCCTTTAGATTTTTTCATGATGTCACCCATGAACATTCCTAAAAGACCTTTTTTCCCGTTATTGTATTCTTTTACTTTCGCAGGACTGGCAGCCAATACCTCATCAATTAACGTTTGAAGCGTATCGGTATTGCTTTGCTGAATCAGATTCTTTGCTTCGGCAACTTGTAAAGGCGTTTTTGTTGCATCTTCCACCAAAACAGGGAAAATCTGTTGAGCAGCCGTTGACGTACTTACTTTTCCTTCATCAATTAATTGAATTAATTGAGCCAAACGCTCTGGGCTTAATGCAAAAGCACTTATCTCTAGGTTATTGTCATTCAAATAAGACTTCACAGCACCCATCAACCAGTTAGAAACCGCTTTATAGTTTTTGGTAAACTGGCACGTCGCTTCAAAATACTCAGCCAATTCTCTTACATCCGTCAATACCCCTGCATCATAATCTGGCAAACCATAAACCTTTGTAAACTTGTCAAATTGCTCCCACGGTAAAGCAGGCATCGAAGCTTTTACTTCAGCAAGCCATTCTTCACTAATAATTAAAGGCACTAAATCTGGTTCTGGGAAGTAGCGATAATCGTTCATCGACTCCTTTTCACGCATACCCAAGGTACGACCTGTTGCAGGATCAAAACTGCGAGTTTCTTGAATCAATCTCTCCCCATTTTCTACTGCATCAATCTGACGAATTACTTCATATTCGATGGCTTTTTGAATAAAACGCATCGAATTCATGTTCTTGATTTCGACCTTTGTTCCTAAAACCGTACTTCCAACAGGCATTACCGAAATATTCACATCACAACGCAATGAACCTTCTTCCATGTTGCCGTCACAAATACCCAAATAACGAACCAGCTTACGAATTTCAGTCATAAATTGAGCGGCCTCTTCTGCCGACTTAATATCTGGGTTTGTCACCATTTCAATCAGGGGTGTTCCTGCACGGTTATAGTCAATCAAACTATCCGTAGAACCTTCTGCATGAAGCGATTTTCCAGCATCTTCTTCTAAGTGAATATGATGAAAATGAACCACTTTTTCTCCCGTAGATAACTTCACACGAACGCCACCACCCACACAAATAGGGGTTTTATCTTGGGTAATCTGATAGCCTTTTGGAAGATCTGGATAGAAATAATTCTTACGGTCAAAGTATTGATAAGGCGTAATTTCTGAACCCACAGCCAAACCCATCTTCATCGCATACTCTACTGCTCTGCGATTTAGTTTAGGTAAAGTTCCTGGATGACCCAAAGTAATGGGTGAAATATGTGTATTGGGCGATGCTCCAAAAGAAGCAGAATCTGCCGCAAAAATCTTCGTTTCAGTCTGTAACTGTGCGTGTACTTCTAAGCCGATAACGACTTCGTATTTGTCTCGAATTGCTTGATTCATGGTGAATTCTAATGAAAGAAATAAGGGTACTGATACCTAATTAAATAGCCCTGCTTTCTTCTTCGGTAAATAGATGGTGCAAAGATACTAATTAATGAGAAATTTAAACGCTCAGGACAAAAGCTGTTTTCGCTTATCCTGAGTCCGATTGATTTCAGAAAAAGACATCAACCGATTTTTTCTGAAAAAAAAGGGGAGCAATTCCAACCTTTGTTCCATAAAAAGCGTCTTTACTATGAAACCACTTGTATTACATTTACATAAACAGAACCTCAGCAAAACAGCTAATCCGCATTATTTTGAAACTTGAACAAGAACTCATACAAGCGTGCCTTCGGAACGACCGCAAAGCACAGCGACAGCTCTATCAGCAATATGCTGGTGGAATGCTTGTCGTATGTATGCGTTATGTCAATAACAAAGCGGAAGCAGAGGATATTTTACAAGATGCTTTTATAAAAGTCTTTCACTATTTGGGAAGTTTTAGGGGAGAAAGCACCCTCGGAGCATGGATTAAACGAATTGTGGTGAATACTGCTTTAAGACATATTCAAAATGCCTATACCTTCGACGACCTAGAAGCCGTTGATCGTCCAAATGGAAAAATAGAGGAAAGTGTGTCGGGCTTGCAGGGCTTACAGTTTCAAGAATTAATTACCTTAATCCACCAACTACCCAAAGGCTGTCAAACCATTTTTAACCTGTTTGCCATTGAAGGTTTTCAGCACAACGAAATTGCAGAAATGTTGCATATTTCAGAAGGCACATCCAAGTCGCAGTATGCGAGAGCTAAACAATTATTACAACAACAACTCTTATTAGAACGAAAAAGAACAGACAATAACCTTCATTAATATGAACGATTCATCCAATAACTCCTTTGAGCAGCAATGGCAAGATGCCTTTGAAAATGCCTCATTGACTCCATCCGAGTCAGTATGGGAAGGAATTGATGCTCGTTTACCTCAAGAAAAAAAGCCTAGCAATAACTTTCCTAACTCAGGTTACATCGGCATCGCCTTAGTAGGTTTAATCGCCTCCATTACTTGGTTAAAAACCGTAACGACGGATATTAAACCCAATAGTCAGCCTCAAACCGTCCGAAAAAAAATTATTTCACAACCTCAAAACCTTAAAAACGACCATCAATCAAATAATGTAAGATATATCATCCAGAAACACCGTACTATTGTCGAGAAAATCAATATTCCTGATAAAGAAGTACTTACAGGTTCTTCTTTACCTGTAAATGAACCTTTTGTAAAAACAGAACTAGATTCTATAACGGCTCTTCAACCCAAACAAGCAAAAGGCTTATCCATTGATTTGCCAGTACAAGAGGTTACGCAAGAAGAACCTTATTACATCGAACAAAAGAAAGTCAGTCCGCCTAAGAAAAAAGAAAGCATTCTAAAACGGGTACGTATTTCTGGCGGTATTTCCATTAATCCTTAATTCTTAAAACAATAAACACATGAAAACCTTACTTTACAGCCTTCTTTTGATACCACTATTCTTAGCCTGTACTTCCGATATTTCAGAAGATAACGTAACTCCAGAATCAAGTACTGCCGAATACCTGCTATTTGGTAGAGTGGGGTTAGGATAGGGTTGTAGCTCACCAGCCATCTACAAATTACAAGATGGTAAACTTTACGCTGATACATCAGGCACTTATTGCAAGAACAGAGAAACATACACGTTTAAAGGCACTGTACTGAGCGATGCCCAATATCAACTTGCTAAAGACCTAAGCACCTCCTTTCCTAGCGATTTAAGCAGTCAGGCTAGTCAAACATTCGGATGCCCAGGCTGTGCAGATGGCGGCATGATTTATATCCAGAAAAAAGCAAGCAATGGCACGATCAAAACATGGTTAATCGACGATTCAATTCTAAGCCCACATCCAGCAGGAATCGACAACACATTTCCAGTTTATCTGATTAACTACACTCAGAAAATAACTACTATTCTTGAAGCCCTATAAAATCAGAGAGGGAACGAAAATTCGCTCCCTCTTTGATTAGCAACAACTTGCTTTATATTTCCAGTTGAAATAATAACATCTGTTTTT
>JBMLRK010000560.1:0-1818 GCA_049241065.1 Spirosomataceae bacterium | reverse complement strand
AATAGGCACTTGCAATAAATGCCGCCCCTATTGTTCCCGTAATAAACTCATATCGTTCGCCCAGCCACCACATTTCGCATAATTTTGTCAGCGAACTCGCCACAAGCAACAACAAAGGAAAATAATTCAAATGCCTTTTATAATCCTTAAAAAGCACAATACCCGCCAGCAGTACACTACCAGCGATAAACCAAAGCTCCCAAGAGTGATCTTCCAATAAAGAACTCCCTAAAAATGGCAAAACCGTCAACAAAACAGGCGTTGCTATACAATGAATAGCACAGAGAATTGAGAGGTAAAAACCCACTTTCTCCAGCTTTAAGGTGTTGTGATGTTCGTGTGTATGTTTCATAATTGCAATGTTGTTACAAAAGTAAAGTTTATGCAACACTATTGCAAGTAAAAAGATAAAGTCTTTTGAAAAATATTTTGGGGTTTTAAAGGCTTTCAGAATTTAGGGAAGATTGCTTAGACTTTATATATTCGTGTAACTATTTAAATAAGAAGATTATGCCAAACACGATTACTAACGAAGGTAATAATAACCTAAACTTTCAAGACGTAACAAATTCAACAATCACGGTACAACAAAATAGTATTGCAAAACTTCCGAAAGAATTAACGCTCAATATTCCAAAAATTCATTTAAGCAAGGTCATTGGACGAGAACACGAATTGGAAGATTTACACCAACTTTTGTTTGATAATAAACACGTTGTTCTTGTGAATGGTTTAGGGGGTATTGGCAAAACTACATTAGCCCAAGCCTATATGAGCCAATATTATGACGAATATCAACACATTGTATGGATAAGCCAGAATAGTGAACATTCTATTGAAAGTGATTTTATAAATACAGAGGGACTAAAAGAAAATCTTTCAATTGATACTCGGGAAAAAGATTTACCTATGCTTTTTAACGAAATATTGTTGAAGTTGAAAGCATTAACGGACAAACCTAATTTATTACTAATTGACAATACAGAAACAAGCCTTAGTAAATTACTACCAAGCTTACCCCAGCAACCTAATTGGCATTTATTAGTGACCTCCCGTGAACACATAGAGCATTTTTATCCTAAAGAGTTAGGCTACCTGTCACCCGAAAAAGCCTTAGCTCTTTTTAAGACCCACTGCCTGTTAATTAAGGATGACCAAGCGATTAAAGAGCTTTTAGAAGTGATTGATTATCATACACTCACCATTGAAATATTGGCAAAAACAGCTACCGTACAACGCAAAAGCATTGCAGAACTAAAAAACGCAATTACAAATGACCTAAAAGCTAATGTAACGAGTGACCATAATAAGGGAAACAAGATAGACAAAGTTCGTTCCTATTTATCGTCGATTTTTAATCTTGGAAAACTAAACACCCATGAAATTTGGCTAATGAAGCAATTGGCTTGTTTACCACCTGAGCCACATAGCTTTGAGCTTTTACATGAACTAATTGCACCCGAAAATGAATACGAAGAAACTTTTGCTGAAACCTTAAACGAATTAGTAAAAAAAGGGTGGCTTATGCACTATCCTGAAACGGATAGTTTTAAAATGCACCGCATTATTACCGAAGTAACTGCTCCGAAACTAAACATCGAATTAAAGGATATTGAAAATTTATTTAGCTCCATTTCTCAAAAATTGGAAATTGATCAAACTAAAGACAACCCCATTGATAAATTTCAGTGGATTCCTTTCGGGAAGGCGATTTTAGTACATTTTGAAAATGAAATAGATAGTAAAATTGCCTTATTACAAAATAACTTAGCAACAGTCCTTCAAGAGTTAGGCAATTATGAAGAGGCTAAAATACTT
>JBMLRK010000559.1:21871-30308 GCA_049241065.1 Spirosomataceae bacterium | reverse complement strand
CCCGTTTCCATGGTTACTCCCTCCTCTTGCAACTCCTCCAATACTTGCGAAAGCAACAAACTCGACGCAGCTATATCCTCAGGCTCATCGCTCGAAAATTGGCGTAAATATTTCAGCACCCGCTCTTTCATCTCGTGTGCTGCTGCTTTCGTGAAAGTAACTGCCAAAATATGGTTAAAATACCAAGCCGACCTCGACTTTAAGGCAAGTTTAATGTATTCTTTTGCAAGTGTATAGGTTTTCCCAGAACCCGCCGAAGAGGAATAGATTTTAAATTTCGTTTCCTTCGCAGAGTTTTCGTACAGTACAGGCATGATTTGAGTTGTTAAAATAATCTGCTTGCAAGTTACGGGAAGAATATAAAAATAGCTTGGTTCAACGAAATTTTACTTTGTTCTTTTGACGGGTATATAACTAAGTAATAAGCACTAGATTTTTTCCCATTATTATTGAGATTTAAATCGCACATTACCCCCTTTTGGACTAGCTAGTAATCATTTAGGTCATCGGAATAAGATACTCTGGTTCTTTCTCTAATGATATCCATTACTTACATCAGACAAATCTCTATTAAGGTAGTCCAAATAATTACTTAAAATTTAAATTATCATATTCCCCACTTAACATTAAAAATTTATCATTAAAATAATATTAACTTAACTCAACAATAGATTTCAACTCTATTACTTGGAGTGGTACGTTTTTGTAAGTAATTTTTGGTTCGAAAAATAAATCGTCAACAAAAACAGAACAAAAATGAACAAAAAACTACCACTAATGGGTTTTGTGTTTTTTCTTTTGCTACAACTAAGTGTATATGCTCAAGAGAGAACCATTACAGGTAACGTTTCGTCTGCGGAAGACAACTCACCTCTACCAGGGGTCAGCGTTATCGTGAAAGGTACAACGAAGGGGGTTACTACTTCTGCTACAGGGTCTTTCAGTATCAATGCTCCATCCAAAGCTGTTCTTGTATTTTCTTTCGTAGGTTTCGAAAAGAAAGAAATTTCAGTAGGCACTCAATCACAAATCAATGTATCCTTAAAATCTACGACCTCTGACTTAGATGAAGTCGTTGTTATTGGTTATGGCGTACAGAAGAAATCGAAACTTACTTCTTCTATTTCGAGTGTAGCGGGTAAAGACATTGCCAACTTAAATACTGCCAGTTTCGACCAACAACTAGCAGGTCGTGCTTCAGGTGTACAAGTAACTGTTGGTAGTGGTATCATTGGGCAAGCACCTCGTATTCGTATTCGTGGTACAAACTCTATTACTTCTGGCGGTTCTCCATTAATTGTTATTGATGGTGTTCCAGCACTAGACGGCAACCAGAATACAGCCAACAACCCAACAAACCCACTTGCAGACATTAACCCGACGGACATTGAGTCAATGGAAATTCTGAAAGATGGAGCGGCTACAGCTATCTACGGTTCAAGAGCAACTAACGGGGTAATTTTGATTACTACTAAAAAAGGAAAGAAAGGTTCTCCTTTGAAAGTAAACTTAAACATGCAGTATGGTACGAGTGATGCAATCAACCGTTTAAGTCTGTTAAATGCGAGCGATTTTGTAACTATTGCAAATGAAAAATTAAAAAATGCAAATGGTACAGAACAAGCATTTTTAGATGGAAAAGGTACTGAGACTGATTGGCAAAGTGTTATTTTACGTAAAGGTATCACACAAGGAATCAACGCTAGTTTCAGTGGTGGTCTTGAAAAAACGAATTACTACTTCTCATTAGGTCATGATAAGCAAGAAGGTGCAATCGTTTCAAACGGACAAAAGCGTTATACTTTCTCGTCAAACATTGACCATAATTTCAACAATTATGTTTCAGTTGGTACGAAACTTCAAGTAACTAGAACTCAAAATATTGGGTTAAACTCTGGCACTAACGCTCTATCTGGTAACTTAACAGGTGCTGCAAGATTATTCCCGAACGTACCTATCTATGATTCGACTAATCCTACGGGATACAATATCTCGCCAGACGGTGCTGTATTAGGACAAGGAGCTAACAAAAGAAACATTGACAATAACTATACAAACATTGCATTCGTATTGGCTAACAATCTATTCAATGTTAATGTAGGTCGTGCATTATCAACTACGTATCTTCAAATCAAACCGTTTAAAGGTTTAACGTTGAAATCAACAATCGGTCTTGACTACACAGACATTCGTAGCTTCAGTTCACAAGATCCAAGACATGGTGATGGACGTGGTTCAAATGGTATTGTTTCTCAGTCTTCGAGAAATATTACGAGATGGAACTGGCAAAATACTGGTACTTACTCGATTGATTACAAAAAACACGCTATTGATTTAACAGCAGGTACTGAATATCAGCAACAAGTATATTCTTCTTTCACAGGACAAGCGTCTAATTTCTCAGACCGTTTCTTCCAAAGTGAGAACATTATTACAGGTAGTTTCTCTGTACAATCAGTAACAGGTCAAGGATATACTACAGGTTTTGATTCGTATTTCGGTCGGTTGTTATATGATTATGACAGCAAATACTTTATGACGTTCTCAGCTCGTAACGATGGTATCTCAGCTTTACCAGCAGCAAGTAGAAGAGGTAGCTTCTTCGGAGGATCATTAGGATATAAAGTATCAAATGAAGAGTTCTACAAAAATGCGGGCATCTCTAAAGTAATTAATGATATTAAATTGAGAGGAAGTTACGCACAAGTAGGAAACGTAAATATTGGGGAGTTCCCGTATCTAGGTTTATTTGGTGCAGCACAATACGGTTCACAAAACGGTATCGGATTTACACAAGCAGGTAACGCAGACCTAAAATGGGAATCTAGTACGCAATCAAGTGTTGGTGTTGACTTAGGTATATTAAATAACAAAATCATTTTCTCTGCTGAATATTACAAAAATGATATTTCAGACTTGATTTTACAAGCGCCAACAGCACCATCATTAGGTGTGCCGAACAATGCTATTTCTAAAAACGTAGGTACGATGTACAATAAAGGCTTAGAATTTAATCTCTCGATTGATGCAATCACGAGAAAAGATTTTAGCTGGAACGTAAACATGAATTACTCTACGCAAGAAAACATGGTGACTGCCCTGAACAAAGGCTTAGATGGAGAAGACCAACCAATCTTCCCTTCTGGTTCTCCGTACCACATCATCACAGTAGGACAACCTGTTGCAGCCTTGTATGGTTATCAATCAGCAGGTGTTAACCCTGCTAATGGTTTCCCTCTATTTGTGAAAGGGGATGGACGTATTGTTCAACGTAACGTAAACTCTACTGGTGCATATTCGTTCTACAATTCAGCAGAACCAACCAATACTTCCAATACAACAGGAGCGGCACTCGCTTCGGGGGACGTTGCGAAAGGTGGCGACAGAAGAGTGTTAGGCAATACCAACCCAACTTGGTTTGGCAGTGTTACCAATACATTCAAATGGAAAGGATTTGATTTAGACATTTTCACTCGTTTCTCAGGTGGTAACAAAATCATGAACATCACTCGTCAAGAAACGTTACTAAACCAAGATTTCAATAACAATGGAACCGAAATCTTAGAGCGTTGGACAACAGTTGGACAGGTAACAGATGTACCTAAGATGGTATTAAACAATGGTAACATTATCAACTTAAACGGTAATGCAATCAGCAGATTTGTTGAAAGTGGTGATTTCATTAGAATCCAGAACATTGCATTGGGTTATACGCTTCCAAAAAGCATTCTTACCAAAACAAACATCGGAATCAGTAGTGTTAGGGTGTATGGTCAATTACAAAATGCAATTACATTCACTGCTTATAAAGGACTGGATCCAGAGTTGAACAGTAACGGTAATGTTAACCAAACGTTTGGGCTTGACTACAACACTAACCCACAATTCAGAACCATTACATTTGGTTTGAACGTAGGATTCTAGTTTCAACAAACATTAACTCAATGAGAAATACAATGAAAATTAAATCATATACAAAAATAGTAGCTCTAGGCACCCTGATGATGTTTGGAGCATCTTGTGAAGTAACCGATTTGCAACCTATCGATGCTCTCTCTGAGAACACTGCTTATGAAACACTCGAACGTATTGAGTTGGCAGTAGCAGGAGTTTATGATGGTGCTCAATCTGGTTTCTATGTAGGCGGAGCACCAGCGGGTGTAGTCCGTGGGTATCCTTTTGGTGCGGCTCATTTACAACAAGGAGATTGTCGTGGCGAAGATATGGTCAGTGTTGCGGCTTTTTATGGTGTAACTTACGATGGTACTTACGATGCAAACTCTCCCAACAATGGCTTTTATTGGCAAACTGCCTATGCCATGATTAACAGAGCAAACGTAGTAATTAATGGTATTCGTAAAGCTCCTACTAACAGTGCATTAACAGAAGCTGTTAAAAGTTCTTATGAAGCAGAACTTCGCTTACTAAGAGCAATGGCACACTTTTATTTGTTAACGAACTTTGCACGCCCATACAATGATAATCCTACGGCAGCAGCAGCAGGAATCCCTTATCGTGACCAAGCTGTGGGAACAAATGATGGTCTATCGGTAGATGAAGCAGGCAAATTAGGCCGTAATACGGTAGCAGAATGTTATGCTAAAATGATTGCAGATTTAGACTATGCAGAGACCAATTTACCTGCAACTCGTTCTAAAAATGCCATCACTCGTGCTACTAAAGGAGCAGCTATTGCACTAAAAACTAGACTTCGCTTACACCAGAATGACTGGGCTAAAGTAATTGAAGAAGCAAACAAACTAATTCCAACAACAGGAAATCTAGTTAGCCCAATTGGTAGTTATCAATTAACTGCAACGCCAATGGGACCATTTGGTGCAGCAAATAAAAACAATGTGGAGTCCATTCTTTCAATCGAAAATAATGACGTAGATAATGGTAGTGTAAACGGAGCTGCTCCATCTATGTACGCTGCGTCCGCTTTAGGTGGTCGTGGAATTATTGGCATTAGTCCACTCATTTGGAATCAGCCATTCTTCCCAGCAAACGACTTCCGTAAATCTGCTGCGATGGTTCAGCAAGATGGAGCTTCGTCACCAGGACGTGGAGCAATGTTCAGTAAAAAGTATGCAGACGTAACTTCTCGTACAGATAATGCTCCAATTATCCGTTATGCAGAAGTATTGTTAAATGCAGCAGAAGCCTTAGCTCGTACTAGCCCAACTGTAAATAGTAGAGCAGTAGCTTTATTAAATGCTGTTCGTAACCGTGCTGTGCCAGAAGGACCAGGTCGTTACACAGAAAGTAGCTTTGCCACTAGCCAAGAATTAGTACAAGCTATTTTAAACGAACGTAGAATCGAATTTTTAGCAGAAGGTATGAGATGGTTAGATATCCACCGTCTTGGTAATGATGCCGTATATGGGCCAAAAGGTATTCCTGCAAAAGCAAGCCGAACGCTTACATTTACGAATTTATACACCAATAATCCTGCTACTACTTACACAATGTTAGCGGCAGTGCCTTATTCGAATTTTAAATATGTCTGGCCATTACCAGTAGAGGAAATTAGTAACAACCCTACGCTTAAAACGCAACAAAACCCAGGTTGGTAGGTACTATTCATCTTCGATGAATTTAATTCTTTCACTCATAAACGAGGCTGTTTCCTAATAGTAGGAACAGCCTCGTTTCCGTTAACAGGAAACCCTATCTTCTTGTTAACGATTGGGTAAACTAGGTATTTCCCTAAATAAAATTATAGCACTTAATCAGCTTAAATATTAAAAAAGATTCATCTAACTACAAAAGCGAAAAAATGTCAGTTAAACGACATTTTTCAGGAATAAAAAAGCATACTTTTGAGTATTCATAACTGTTCAATCTAATTACAAATCATGAAAAAAGTACTTTTATTTCTATCTTTCTCCCTTTTAAGTTTTGGGTCTATGGCTCAGCTAGGTACTTCTGCTGAATTAGGCGGATCAATTGGCTCTTCGACGGGTAGTATTAGTGCCTCAGGTTTTCATAATTGGGGGATTGGTACTAAGAAGAAATTTTATGTAGGCACGGGTATCCGATTTACTTCATTTTTTGGAAGTAATGTAAACTTCACCACCGCTCCTGCAAACTTGACTACCGACGACAAAAATATTGATACGCTAACCACCGCAAACTCAGGTATAAATTCCCTCAATTTAACCATTAATTTAGGCTATCAAATCACCGAAAAATTAGAAATTGGCTTTAATATTGATGCCATCGGCTTTTCATTTGGATCAAGTCATTCAAGCACCTACATCAGAAATGGAAAGCAAAGCTCCAGTACAGCAGCAGCAACTTCAACAAATATTCTATTAGTAGGAGATAATGATAAAGGCTCGTTGAACTCGCATCTCCATGCCCGCTATCAATTATCTGAGCATTTGGGCTTAAAAGTTGCCTACCAATATTTATTTAATGAATTAACAACTACCACTAAAATACAAACGATACCCTCTGAAAATGATCGCTTCAGAGCAAAATCAGGAATGTTATATGTTGGGGTAAATTATAATTTCTAAAAGAAAAGATTCCATTCTCACTCACAATCAGAAGTTAACATCTTGTTTTATGGGATAACGATTTCATAGAATCGAATCACAAAAAAGAGCAGGTTCTCCTCTGCTCTTTTTACATTTTAAGGATTTAGGCTTCTTTCTTTCGTTTGCAAAGCCTTAGACAATGTCCATAATAGAAAATTATAGGTCACATATTATCTTTTTAAACGGAATGGAAGTATTTTTGTAAATTGGTTGGCAAGTTTCAACTTGATGACTAATAGATATTGAAAACAGATAAAACAACGATAGGTGAAAAATATTCGTAACTTTTGCATTATTGCACATATTGACCACGGAAAAAGTACTCTTGCTGACCGTATGATTGAGTTTACTAACACGGTACAAAAACGTGACATGCAGGCTCAACTTTTGGACGACATGGACTTGGAGCGTGAGCGTGGAATCACGATTAAGTCGCACGCTATTCAGATGAATTATCCTACCAATGGCGAGATTTATACATTTAATTTGATTGATACGCCTGGACACGTGGACTTTTCGTATGAGGTTTCTCGTTCGATTGCTGCTTGTGAAGGGGCTTTATTGATTGTGGATGCTTCGCAGGGGATTGAGGCTCAAACAATTTCAAATTTGTTCTTGGCTTTGAATCATGATTTGGTAATCATTCCTGTCTTGAATAAAATTGACCTTCCAGGGGCAATGCCAGAGGAAGTGAAAGATCAAATTGTGGATTTATTGGGTTGCGATCGTGACGAAATTATTCATGCTTCGGGTAAAGAAGGTATTGGTATTAAGGATATTTTGGATGCCATTGTAGAGCGTATTCCAGCTCCAGTAGGTGATCCTGAGGGTGAATTACAGGCTTTAATCTTTGACTCTGTTTATAATTCATACAGAGGAATTGAGGTTATTTTCCGTGTGAAAAACGGAACAATTAAAAAAGGGGATAAAGTTAAATTCGTAGCAACTGGGAAAGAATATTTTGCCGACGAAATTGGTACACTTCGCTTGGAACAAGAACCTCAGAAATCTATTTCTGCGGGGGATGTGGGGTATCTAATCTCGGGTATTAAAGAAGCAAAAGAGGTTAAAGTAGGTGATACAATTACCCACAAAGACCGCCCTTGTAAAGATATTATTCACGGTTTTGAAGAAGTAAAACCAATGGTATTTGCAGGGATTTATCCTGTGGAAACAACGGAATTTGAAGACCTTCGTGATGCCATGGAGAAACTTCAATTGAACGATGCTTCGCTTGTTTGGGAGCCAGAAACATCTGCCGCTTTAGGCTTTGGTTTCCGTTGTGGTTTCTTGGGAATGTTGCACATGGAAATCGTACAGGAGCGTTTGGAACGTGAATTTAACATGACGGTTATCACTACGGTACCATCGGTGAAATTCAAAGTGAATACCACTCGTGATGGTGAAGTATGGGTTTCTGCTCCTTCTGAACTACCTGATATTAACTTGATTGACTCAATCGAAGAACCATTTATCAAGGCTCAAATCATCACGAAATCTGATTATGTTGGGGGTATCATGAAGCTTTGTATGGATAAGCGTGGTATCCTGAAAAATCAAATTTACTTAACTTCTGACCGTGTTGAATTACAGTTTGACATGCCTCTTTCGGAAGTAGTATTTGATTTCTTCGATAAGCTAAAAACGATTTCTCGTGGTTATGCTTCCCTTGATTATGAATACAAAGGATACGAAGAAAGCTACATGGTGAAACTAGATGTGATGTTGAACGGTGAAGCAGTGGATGCTCTTTCGGCTATTGTACACCGTGAAAAAGCATACGAATGGGGTAAACGTCTGTGTGAAAAATTACGTGAATTATTGCCACGTCAACAATTTGACATTGCTATTCAAGCAGCTATCGGACAAAAAATCATTGCTCGTGAAACAGT
>JBMLRK010000559.1:20390-21771 GCA_049241065.1 Spirosomataceae bacterium | reverse complement strand
TTGACATTGCTATTCAAGCAGCTATCGGACAAAAAATCATTGCTCGTGAAACAGTAAAAGCTTTACGTAAAGACGTAACCGCAAAATGTTATGGTGGTGACATCTCTCGTAAACGTAAGTTATTGGAGAAACAGAAGAAAGGTAAGAAACGTATGCGTCAGGTCGGAAACGTAGAAATTCCTCAAGAGGCATTTATGGCGGTCTTGAAACTTGACTAACAATAAGAAAATCCAGTTTGAGCAATCAAGCTGGATTTTTTGTTTCACCTCCGACCTCTTTAACCACATAGGCATATAGAAAACATAGATTCATAAAAAGTTATTAATCTATTCCTTGTAGGATAAGAAATTATGTATTTGCTAATATTTCTGCACTAAGAAAATGGATTAACCTACTGATTTTTAGTCACTTTTGATAACAGATATACTATTAACGAATAACGTCTTGCTACACCTCCCCCTATAACAAACTGGGTTCTCTTCAGAAAGCCTTTGCAAACGGAACTACTATTTATTTTTTACGAAGAACACGTAATTTCTATAGGAATCTGTATTTTTGTAAAAAGACAACATAATAAATCTAAATCAATATATGTCAGTAAACCACCCTACCAAATTTTTAATGTTCCCGTGGAGTTTTGCCGCTATTACGGTTCTAATCCTCATTTCTGTTTTTGAACCGAAATGGGCATCCGAAAACTGGAACTGGCTTGCGTTAATCCTCATTGTGCCTGCTGCGATTCTTGAAAACTTAAAATCAGGATATTCGTCTATCACCATGATGTATGCCAAAATTTTATACACGTGTTTAACCTTCTTTATTGTTGGGGCGGGTTTAGGTATTTGGATTTATTGCAATAATTATACAGAGCACCATATTGCGATTCCAGGCTACAGCTTTGGTTTAGCAGGAATTATCATATTAATTGACTTAGCCAACATTTTCAGTATGCTTAAAGCAGCGAAACGAGAAGGGTTCTTTTTAGGAGACGAATAAAAATCACGCTTATCCAATATAAATACAGTAGAAAAGGAGCATTTCAGAAGATTTGCTCCTTTTTTGTGGGTTCACGGGTTTTAACCCGTGCAGAAAGTATTTTGGGTTCACGGGTTTTAACCCGTTTCGGGAACAATTAAACTTAGAACGGGTTTTTAACCCGTTCACCCAAACCAATTTTTCCATATTTTTTCTTAAATTTAAGACTATAAATTCAGTTCCTACACTTAAAAAATAGCTTTAAGCAAATGAATTCCAACACTGAGTATTGGAGAAATCTGCCTCATTTCCAACATATTGGGGCATCCTTTTTTATTACATTTCGTTTGTACGATTCTTTACCCCATAGTATAATTCAGACTTTACAAAATGAGCGAGAAGAACA
>JBMLRK010000559.1:0-20290 GCA_049241065.1 Spirosomataceae bacterium | reverse complement strand
ATGATAGTTAAACGGGGTAAAACTAGGTATAGTGGTATTGAAACGGGTTAAAACCCGTTTACCCGTGAACCCCTTCTACATCCATTCAACCATTCGGGTAACCGTCCATTTAAATTTGAATACTCGAACTAAAAAATCCCTATACATTTACATCAGAATATAACAAACTAAATTCGTTTTAGCGATGAACAATAAACTTTTTAGAATTCCTTCAAAAGCAGTTTTAGGCGGTGTATGTGCTGGTCTAGCTGAATATTTCAATACAGACACAAGTTTAATACGTGTTGCGTTAGTTTTACTAGCGTTATTTTCTCATGGCTTTCTATTCTGGCTCTATGTCATTGCATGGATAGCCCTTCCCGTAAAAAATGTATGGGATACCAACAATAATACATATAGTGAACCAACTTATAACTCCCCCTTTGGTGAAATGAAAAGTGAATCAAACAAAATTAAAGGTGCTGTCCTAATTGGATTAGGCTTATTGTTTTTATTAAATGAATGGCTTCCAAACTTCGACTTTGGTAAATTCTGGCCTTTATTGCTGATTGGAGCAGGCGGCTACATCATTTTTAAAGACAAACTTCGTCAACAATAATCTGTTCTTAACTCAACCTTTCTTTACCATGAATTCTAAAAACGCATTTGCAGGTGGTATCCTGATTTTTATAGGTTTTCTATTCTTAGGAATGGAATTTAACTGGTTTCATGTTGACTGGCACTTTATCAGTCGTTTATGGCCACTTTTGTTAGTTTACTGGGGCGTAAATAAATACTTTGGTAAGTCCAACGAAACAACCTCCATTATCACCATTGTATTACTTTGTTTAGCTCTGTCTTTTACCTTTGTTCATAGTTGTAAAAACAAAGTAAATGACAAAATCGAATGGTTTGATAACGACAAAGAAGATGAGGAAGAATCCTTCAATGACATTAAGCCTGAGGATGAGCAAGATAACGATTCAAAACAAGGTTTTAGTTCTCAAAAGTTAGTAGAAAGTATGAATGCTTCTATTAAAAAAGCTACGTTTAATTTTGAAGGAGGAGCTGCCAAATTTGAAATCAACGGAGAAAGTAATGAACTTGTTGAGGCGGATGCAGAGCTTGATTTTGGCAAAATCTCGCTTAAAAAGATTGGTGAAGGCGACAACCCTTCAGTCAACTTTGCCTTAAACGGAAAGAAAAACAGCATCAATTTGGACTCAGACAAAGCCAATAACAAGGTAAGTCTTAAATTGAATCCATCGGTTTTATGGAATATGAATTTTGAGTTCGGAGCAGGAAAGGCAGATTTTGATTTGAGTCCGTACAAAGTTGAAACGCTCAATCTGACTACAGGTGTAACCGATACTGATGTTAAACTTGGTGATAAAGTAAAAGACATGAAGGTAGAGGTGGAATCTGGCTTGGCTTCTATTGAATTTCAAGTTCCAGAAAAATCTGGCTGTCGTATCAAGATTGACGGTGGTTTAAACAATAAAAACTTCGACGATTTTGTAAAAGTAGGTGACTATTGGGAAACGCCAAACTATGCGAGTTCAAGCAATAAAATCACGATTACCTTTAAAGGTGGTTTGCAAGATTTAACGGTAAAACGTTACTAATAATATAGCCCCACCGTTCGATAGGTTTCTGGAATCTACCGAACGGTGGGGCTTTTATCATCAAAAGAAAAAAACGCTAAACCAATTCAAATTGATTATCAGCGTGATACACTTTCTCAAAACGCATCAAAATTCGAGTAAACAATTCCTTTAACGAAATTCCTTGGCTCTGTGCGATAAAAGGTAAAAAGCTATTGGTGTCTAAATTCGGCATGGTATTAATATCCAAAATATAAATAATGCCTTCGTGTACACGAACATCCGTACGTGACATTCCTCTCAAATTCAAGGCTTTGTGTAAACGTAACACTGTTTGCTGCATTTCCTGAATCAACGACTCTTCCATTGAAGGATTTAACACCTTTTCAGTACGACCATAATTCTGACCAGCAATATAAATTTCACGATTATCGTCAGGCTTAATTTCCAAGGGTTGTAAACACATATAATCCGACGCATCCTCATTCGGAATCACGCCTACCGTAAATTCTCTTCCCGTAATGTAAGGCTGAATAATTAAATCATCTCGTTCCATCAGCTCCTGATACGGAATTGCATCAGCGTCAAAAACCATCATATTAAGGTGTAAGCTACCAAAACGAGGTTTTACGATATAGCGTTTTGCCCCAAAATTAGCAATCTCACTCAACGGAATAATCGCAGGCGTTGTCGCTCCAATCTGATTACAAAATTCGGGTAAGGTAAATTTATCTTTTGCAATCACCTGAGCCTCATATCTACTAGCCGTATGAGGAATCTGATGAGCATCTAACCATCGAGCAATGTCGTGTTGTCCTGCATCTCCAAAGCCATAACATACGTTAAAGACCATATCAAACTGACGAAGGAAATTGGCAAACTCTTCTGAGAATCCCACAAAATGTGTAATGTACGGATAATAATTTTCGGGAGTGGACTCCAAAAAATGGACTACTGTACGGGCAAAAATATTTTCTTTCCAAGGAGTGAAAGTGGAATCAGAATAAAGGTAAATTAACTTCTTTTGTGTCATCGACGTAAACGATTGATAGGGATTTTATTTCGATAAAATTAATTCGCTCAAATCGGATTTAATTAAAAATTAAATTAACTAACTATTATTTAATTATAAGCTAGAAACCAGTTAGTTAACATTTGCATAACAATACAAACTTGTCCCATACAACAGGTCAACACAGCGAGGTATCAGCTAACGTTTCTTGCATCCCTGCGTATTTTTCACTTTCTTTGGGTATGGAAAAAAACACGCATTTAAAGAAGGAATTAAGCCTTACTGATGCCACCATGCTGGTTATTGGTTCGATGATTGGCTCTGGCATTTTTATCGTTTCAGCAGACGTAAGTAGAAATCTTGGGTCGCCTGGATACTTATTACTAACTTGGATTATTACGGGGGTTGTCACCTTGATTTCAGCTCTAGCTTATGGCGAACTGGCTGGCATGATGCCCAAAGCGGGTGGTCAATACGTCTATCTACGTGAGGCATACAATCCGTTGGTGGGTTTCCTTTTTGGCTGGACAACTTTCCTTGTCATTGAAACGGGAACTATCGCTGCTGTGGCTGTAGCTTTTGCTAAATATACAGGTGTATTATTACCTGACTTTATCGGTACGGAACATCATTTCTTATTTTTCGATACCCAACAACTTTTAGCCGTTGGACTGATTTGCTTACTGACCTTTATTAATATCAGAGGGGTAAAATCAGCCAAATTTGTTCAATTCATTTTTACAAGTACTAAAATCATCGCTCTTTTAGGACTCGCTATCATTGGGATTATTGTAGGTATGGATCCACAAAAAGGCGTTTGGGCAATCAATTCCATCGACTTATGGAGTCCTGTTTCAATGGTTTGGAAAGACGGAAAAATCATTGATTATCAATACCTTTCGGTAGGTGATTTAAAACTATGGTCAATTGTAGGCTTGGCTTTGATTGGCCCATTATTTTCTTCTTCAGCTTGGAACAACGTCACTTTCACGGCAGGAGAAATGAAGAATCCGAAAAGGGACATCCCATTGAGCTTGTTTTACGGAACGTTAACCGTAAGTGCTTTGTATATTTTAGCCAATATTGCCTATTTAATGTTATTACCTTTGCAAGGACATCCGAATGCTACGGACACGCTTTCGAGAGGAATTATGTTTGCCACCAATGACAGAGTTGCAACCGCAGCAGCAGAAATCATCTTTGGTAAACCTGCGGCAATTATCATGGCAGTATTCATCATGATTTCGACTTTTGGTTGTAATAACGGGATCATTCTTACAGGAGCTAGAGTTTATTACGCCATGGCAAAAGACAAGCTTTTCTTTACCAAAGCAAGCGAACTTAACGAAAAAGGCGTGCCAAAATTCTCGTTAATTATCCAATGTATTTGGGCAAGCCTTTTATGTTTATCAGGCACTTATGGCGACCTCCTCGACTATACCGTTTTCTCGATTTTGATATTCTATATTTTAACGATTTTTGCCGTTTTCATTTTACGCAAAAAACAACCCGATACCCCTCGCCCTTACAAAGCCTTTGGTTATCCGTTTGTACCTGCATTATACTTAATTTTTGCCGTAGCACTTTGTATTGATTTATTGATTTACAAACCGATTCCTTCGTGGGCAGGTGTAGGAATCATTTTAATGGGTATTCCAATTTATTACCTTTGGAAAGGCAAAAAACAAGCGTAAACGGGTAGAAATGATGGATTTTGAATGATGGATTTTGGATTAGTACGGTACAGAGTATAGCACCAATGATTACTTTCTATAACGGCTTTATAGCTAGTGAATTAAATCCAACATTTAAAATTCAACATTATTACACAATTAGTTCCACATTTTCTAACAGCAATCACAATGTCAACAATAAAAGTGGCCTTCATTACGGGAGGAACAAAAGGAATCGGATACGGAATTGCCGAAGTCTTGATTAAAGAAGGTATCCGTGTGGCTTTTACAGGTAGAAGCGAAGAGGCAGTCAAAGAAGCAGAAGCATCCTTAAATACCTTAAACGAAGGTTTCGCACTAGGCTTGGTATCCGATGTACGTAGTTTGGTTTCGCAAGAAGAAGCCGTTGCTCAAATTCTAACAAAATGGGAACGAATCGACTATGTCATTGCGAATGCTGGCGTAGGACACTTCGCTCCTATTCAAGAACTTAGTGCGGAAGCTTGGCAAGAAACGATTGATGTGAACCTAACGGGCGTGTTCAATACTACCAAGGCGACTTTAGCATCTTTACAAGCAAGTAAGGGCTATTTTATTTCTATTTCGAGTTTAGCAGGAACGAATTTCTTCCCTAAAGGTGCGGCTTATAATGCCAGTAAATTTGGTTTAGTTGGTTTCACGCAAGCCATTATGATGGATTTACGCAACGAAGGTATTAAAGTGACCACGATTATGCCAGGCTCTGTGGCAACGCACTTCAACGGACATATTCCGAATGAAGCAGACGCTTGGAAAATTCAACCAGAAGACATTGGACAAATGGTTTCTGATTTGATCAAAATGCCTGCGAGAACGCTTCCTAGTAAAATAGAAGTACGCCCAACGTCTCCAAAATAAGGATTTTGGAGTACGACAATTCGTAACGATTACATGGAGTTGCATATAGATTTTATCTCTGTGCAACTCCATTTTATTCAATAGCTTGCTGGAATGCAACACGTTTTTTATCATGACTAAATTATGTTATTGTGGGTCATCCACAGACTTTCTTGAATGTTGTCAGCCTATTATTCAGGGAACAAAAAAAGCTGAGACTGCCCTATCTCTTATGAAATCGAGGTATGTTGCTTACTGCGTGAACGCAAGCGACTACCTCATTGCGAGTACCCATCGTTCACAAAGGCACTTATACCCAAAAGCAGATTTAGAAACTTGGGCTACGGAAAGTAAATGGCAAAAACTAGAAATCATCCGAACCAAACAAGGACAAGCAGAAGATTCAACGGGTGAAGTAGAATTTAAAGCCTTTTATATCGACTCAAATCAAGAAGCACACCTTCACCACGAGCAATCTCACTTTGTAAAAGAAGGCGATACATGGTTTTTTCATTCGGGACAAATCGTAAAACCAAGTATTCCCAATCGAAACGATGCCTGTACGTGTGGAAGTGGCAAAAAGTATAAAAAGTGTTGTGGCAGATAGCCAAACAAAAGTCCCAATTTAGCCTGATTTTTATCATGTTTAAAAATGACATCCCGTTCTAATTTTGAAAAAAAGCTAGAAGATGTCACAACTCATTCAAAAATATAACGTTCCAGGCCCTCGCTATACGAGTTATCCTACAGTTCCATTTTGGGATAACAGTAGCTATAACGAAACGGATTGGATTCATTCGCTTCAAAATACCTTCCGTCAGACCAACACGACAGAAGGTATTAGTTTATACATCCACCTACCTTATTGCGAAAGCCTCTGTACTTTTTGTGGCTGTAATAAACGCATTACCAAAAACCACGAAGTAGAAGAAGTCTATATCAAAGCGGTGTTAAAAGAGTGGCAACTTTACCGAAGCCTTTTTTCAGAGCAACCTCGTATTGCGGAGATTCATTTAGGGGGAGGAACACCCAGTTTCTTTGCTCCACAAATGCTTCAATTACTGATTGAAGGAATACTACAAGACGCTTCTTTTGCAGAGACCATCGAATTTGGTTTTGAAGGACACCCCAACAATACGTCTTACGAACACCTAAAAACCTTATACGACCTTGGCTTTCGACGAGTGAGTTTTGGGGTACAAGATTATGACCCTACCGTACAAAAAGCCATTCACCGTATTCAACCTTTTGCTCATGTCAAACAGGTGACAGAATGGAGCAGAGCCATTGGTTATGAGTCCATTAGTCATGATTTAGTCTTTGGATTACCTTTCCAGACCTTAGCAGGAATTGAGGATACCATCCTAAAAACCATCGAATTACGCCCAGACCGATTAGCTTTTTATTCGTACGCCCATGTACCTTGGATAAAAGGAAATGGACAACGAGGATTCCGAGATGAAGACCTTCCTGCTGCAACGCTCAAACGGGAATTATACGAAAAAGGACGTACCTTATTTGAACAACACGGCTATGTAGAAATCGGGATGGATCACTTTGCATTACCTTCTGATTCGCTTTATAAAGCTATGGAATCGGGTAAACTCAACCGTAATTTTATGGGTTATACCACAACGCAGTCAAAGGTTTTGTTAGGCTTAGGAGTTTCTTCCATTAGCGACGTTTGGACAGCCTTTTCTCAAAATGTTAAAGACATTGACAGCTATCAGGAAATGCTTACCAACGGACAATTCCCCTTACTCCGTGGACATATCCTTACCGAAGAAGACATTACCATTCGTCAACAGATATTAAATATTATTTGCCATTTTGAAACTTCGTGGGAAGATTCCCTTTTCCCTTTAGAAGAAGCCTTTGCATTGCAAGAACGCCTTGTTCCCTTTGTAGAGGACAAGCTCATTAAACTATCTGATAATAAACTAGTTGTATTACCCGAAGGAAGACCATTTGTTCGGAATATTTGCATGGCTTTTGATAAGCGAATGCTAACTTCTGAAACCACACAACGCCTGTTTTCCCAAACGGTTTAGACAAAAGCATGGGATGGATTGAGAAGTATTGCTTATTTTTGTAAAAAAATCCATCCCATAGCATCATGTATAAACTGCTGATTAAACCCCTCCTTTTTCAATTAACAGCCGAAAAAGCTCACTATACGACTTTTAGCGTAGTTCGTTTTCTATTCAAAATCCCTTTTGTTCCTGCTATTTTCAAAGCAATTTATGGCTACGAACATCCTTCTTTAGCTCGTACTGTTTTTGGATTAACTTTCAAAAATCCTGTTGGATTGGCAGCAGGTTTCGATAAAAATGCTGTGTTGGTGGACGAACTAGCGGCAATGGGTTTTGGTTTTGTCGAAATCGGAACGCTTACACCCAAAGCACAACCTGGCAATGACAAACCTCGCTTATTTCGTTTAAAAGAAGATGAAGCCATCATCAACCGTATGGGTTTCAACAACGATGGTGTAAAAGATGCCGTAGAACGCTTGAAAAAACGAAATAGTAAGGTGTTAATCGGTGGAAATATCGGTAAAAATAAAGTGACTCCCAATGAAAACGCTGTGGACGATTACATGATTTGTTTTAACGAACTTTTCGATGTTGTTGATTACTTTGTGGTAAATGTGAGTTCGCCAAACACGCCAAATTTAAGAGCCTTACAAGAAAAAGAACCCTTGAAACAACTCTTACAAACCTTACAAGATGCCAACATGGCACGTCCTGCTCAGAAACCAATCTTATTAAAAATCGCTCCAGATTTGACGGATTCTCAGTTAGACGATATTATCGAAATTGTTCAAGAAACTAAAATTGCGGGTGTAATTGCAACCAATACGACCATTTCGAGAGAAGGGCTATTATCTGACCCAAGTTTGGTAGCAGAAATGGGAGGTTTGAGTGGTAAACCTGTAAGAGAACGTTCGACAGAGGTAATTCGTTATCTATCAACCAAATCGAATCAATCGTTCCCAATTATTGGGGTGGGTGGAATTCACTCCCCAGCAGACGCAATCGAAAAACTAAAGGCTGGTGCAAGTTTAATTCAACTTTATACAGGATTTATTTACGAAGGCCCAAGTTTAGTTAGCGACATCAACAAAGCCCTCGTAAAATAAGGGTAAACCGCTAGTTGTTTTTTAGTAAAAATACCTAACATTTGTTACTTACTCAAAAAAGCTACCATTCACACAAAAAGCTTGAACGGTATTCAATCAACGTATATATTTGTGATGTCTTACCTCCAAAATATGAAATGTTTGAGTCGATTACTCCTCGCTATTTCCTTCTTTTTGGGCTCGCACATCGGGCAAGCTCAAAAGAAGGTTTTAGTGAAAGATTCAATCGAAATGTTAAATCTTTCCAATAGCACTGAATATTGGGAAGACTCCTCAGAAAAAGCCTCTTTTCAAACAGTAACTCAGCCTTCTTTTAGCAAAAATTTTAAGATTTATACTCGTAGTTATGTCAATTTAGGCGTAATAGAATCGGCTTTTTGGCTACGATTCACGCTTCAAAATGACACAGAAGATGGAATTTTCTTAAAAATCGACAATACATCATTGCACCAACTGGACATTTACGAACAGGACTTACTTAGCAATAAAGTCATCCATCATCCCTCTGGCGATTTACATCCATTTAATTTCCGAGAATTCACCAGTACCGACTACCTCTATAAACTAAACATACAGCCTCATCACGCCTCGACAATCTACCTTCGGGTCAAACATCCACAGGGAACACATTTTGAAGTATCGGCTGGCACACTGCCATCCGTAATGACCGAACAGCATGAGAAAGACTTCTTGCAAGGGATTTACTTTGGCTTCATGATTTTGATGGTCTGCTATAACCTCTTTATTTACATAACCATTCGAGATAAATCCTATATTTATTACGTCGTTTATATTCTGTTCATGAGTGCACTCAATGGTGCCAATGCAGGCTTTACCTTTGAATACCTCCATCCGAATTTCCCGATTTTCAATAAATATTTAGATGTATATATCGTTTTGACGGGTATTTCAGGGACGTTATTCGCTGCTCACTTTCTAAATACCAAAAAGCTAGTACCCCGCTATCATAATACCTTATTGATATTGATAGGTATGTACAGTATTGCCTTGGTAGTCATTTTATCACAGCAGTTTATGTGGGGCTTAATCATCGCTGAACTAGCCTCTTTTATCAGTGTATTTAGCTTTATTGCTACGGGGATTGCAGTTTTACGCAAAGGATACCGACCAGCGAAATTCTTTATTATTGCTTGGTCGCAATTATTAACCTGTGTGATTATCTTTATTTTGAACGATTATGGCTGGGTACCCGATTACGGTTGGGTCAAGAATGCACTTCAAATTGGTTCTGCAATGGAAGCCATGCTTTTGTCGATGGCATTAGCCGATAAAATTAATACCTATCGAGAGGATGCTCTAAAGGCACAACTAGAGGTTTTTCACTCGCATGAAGAGCATCAAAAACTCCTTTTTGTACGTCAGCAAGATGAGGCTAAGTTTCAACAAAAAATAGCCGAAATTGAAATGAACGCTCTTCGAGCTCAGATGAATCCACACTTTATTTTCAACTGCCTCAATTCCATTAAATTATATTCAATGGAAAATAACTCCGATGCAGCAACCAGCTTTTTAAGTAAATTTTCAAGATTAATTCGTCTTGTACTAGAAAATTCCCGTTCTGAGAAAATCACCTTAAAGAATGAATTAGAAACGCTCCGTCTCTATATTGAAATGGAAGCCATGCGTTTTAAAAACAAGGTAAGTTATCGTATCAATGTGGAAGAAGATATTGATCAGCAATTTGTAGAAATCCCTCCTCTTCTGTTACAGCCTTTTGTAGAAAATTCTATTTGGCATGGCCTCATGCACAAAGATGCGGGCGGGGAAGTCATCGTCAATATCAAACAAGAAAATGATGAATTATTGCACATCGAAATCATAGACGATGGCGTTGGGCGTAAACAAGCCAATGAATACAAGAGTAAATCTGCGATTAAACAAAAATCCTTTGGCATGAAAGTAACCGCCGAACGCATTGAGCTAATCAATCACTTGTACAATACCGATACAAAGGTGACCATCGAAGATTTAATGGACGAAAACGGAGAAGCTCTTGGCACAAGAGTTATTATTATCATTCCGATTTAAGCAAGTAATAATGCTAAATTTTGGATTTTGGATTTAATACCATATCTATTAACTAGTTATGAATAATAAGTTTAAAACTAGTTTGCACCATTACCTAATAAAAAGGTATAAATTTACCAAAAATAATCTCTATCTAAACGCTGAATTAGTTATGAAAAATATTAAAACAATCATTATTGATGATGAACCAGACTGCGTAAGAATGCTCTCCTTGCAATTGTCGCAACACTGTGTTGGTGTTGAGGTGATAGCTAGTTGTACAGACAGTGAAACAGGTCTTAAAAAAATCCTTGAATTAAAACCTGACCTTGTTTTTTTGGACATCGAAATGCCACGAATGAATGGTCTGCAACTACTCGAACGGGTAGGCGACATTTCTTTTTCATTAATTTTTGTAACGGCATACGATCGCTACGCCGTACAAGCCTTTCGATACAGTGCTATCGATTATTTACTCAAGCCTGTTGATACAGAAGAATTATTGGATGCGGTTCATAAAGTTCAACTAGTTAGACAAACCTCAACTGCACAGATTTCTCATCTAAAAGAACAACTTTCCGTCCCAGAACCCAAGCAACCCACAAAATTGGCACTACCCTATCAAAATGGTGTCACCTTTGTGGACATCAACTCCATTCTATATTGTGAAGCAGATAGCAACTACACAAAATTTGTACTGATAGACGGACAAACACACCTGGTTGCAAAAACCCTGCGTGAAATTCAGCTTACGCTTGAAGCACTTCATTTTTTAAGGATTCACCGTCAATATCTTGTCAACTTGAATGGCATTATTCATGTAATGCAAAAAAATGAAGGTCTATTTGTCCAACTCAGTGACCAAAATTGGTATCCTGTATCCAGAAGTCAACGAGATCGGTTGAATGAAAAACTACGTCTAAAATAACTGGTAAAAATCCATCTATCGTTATGGTTAATTAGTACCTCTGGAATGAGGCTTCCAAATGGATTTAGCAATTAGTAAGAGGCATAATTATTAAAAAATTACAATTTCGAGTATTATCATACCGACAGTAAATTAACCTACGACCTTCAAATTGACTCTAACCTCAATAAAATTGCATCTTTCCAATAATTACCAAATTTTCTTATGATTCATTCTTTGAATACCCAATTTATTTTTGATTTTTGTAGTAAGTAATGTGTTTTTATTCTGCTGGCATTTCTGAGAAAGATTCGATTTTAATGACGTATCTTCGATACTAAATCTAATTATCTGTAACCAGTGTGTTAAAAGTAGATAAATTTTTATCAATTCATAACAAAAATTTTGTTAACCAATTTCTCCAAACAGTTAACTGATAACCGATAAAATGTCACAACCATACGTCCAAAAAATCAACAGTCTCTTAGTCGCCAACCGTGGCGAGATTGCTATCCGTATCATGCGTGCGGCGTCCGAACTAGGAATTCGCACCGTTGCAGTTTATACATTTGAAGACCGTTATTCGTTACACCGTTATAAGGCAGATGAAGCCTACCAGATCGGGAAAGATGATGAACCACTAAAGCCTTATTTGGACATTGAAGGGATTATCAAACTTTGTAAAGAAAAGCAGATTGATGCGATTCATCCTGGGTATGGTTTCTTGTCAGAAAACGTAACGCTTGCTCGTCGTTGCCGTGAAGAAGGTATCAAATTTGTAGGCCCTTCACCTGAAGCAATGGACGCTCTTGGTGATAAAGTAGCCGCAAAAGTAGCCGCTCGTAAGGCAAATGTACCAATGATTGAAGACTCGAAAGAGGATTTGACAAATTACGAAATTGCCTTATCTGAAGCAAGAAAAATCACGTTCCCTGTCATGGTGAAAGCTGCTGCGGGTGGTGGTGGCCGTGGTATGCGTGTCGTGCGTGCGGAAGAAGATCTTGAGAAAGCATTCAGCGAAGCAAAAAACGAAGCAAAAAATGCCTTTGGTGATGATACCATCTTTATTGAGAAATTCATTGACCAACCTAAACATATTGAAGTTCAGTTGTTAGGTGACCAACATGGCAATTTAGTGCATTTATACGAACGTGATTGCTCGGTTCAACGTCGTTTCCAGAAAGTGGTTGAAGTTGCTCCTTCTTTTGGTTTAAAAGAAGAAACTAGACAAAAATTGTATGCTTATGCTTTAGCAATTGGTAAAGCTGTAAATTATTACAATGCTGGTACGGTTGAATTCTTGGTGGATAAAGACGAAAACATCTTCTTTATTGAGGTGAACCCTCGTATCCAAGTAGAGCATACCATTACAGAAGAGGTAACGGGTATTGACATCGTTCGTACGCAAATCTTGATTGCTCAAAACTATAAGCTTTCAGATAAAAATATTTATATCTTACGTCAAGAAGATATTCCATTGAATGGCTACGCTATCCAGTGTCGTATCACTACGGAAGATCCTGCAAACGGATTTAAACCCGATTTCGGTACAATTATCGCTTACCGTAATGCTGCTGGTTTTGGTATCCGTTTGGATGAAGGCTCGTCATATCCTGGGGTAAAAATTTCGCCTTACTTCGATTCGATGTTGGTAAAGGTTTCTGCCAAAGGACGTACCTTGAAAGGTGCTTCTGAGCGTTTGTTACGTGCCTTGACCGAATTCCGTATTCGTGGGGTAAAAACAAACATTCCTTTCTTACGTAACGTAATTCAACACCCTGTTTTCCAACAAGGGAAATGTGTGGTTCAATTCATTGATTCACACCCTGAATTATTCAACTTCGTTACCACTCGTGACCGTTCTACCAAAGCATTACGTTATTTGGGCGATGTGGTCGTGAATGGTAATCCAGATGTAAAAGTGAAAAACGAACGTACTTTCCGTACGCCAATCGTTCCTGCTTATGACGAATTTGCTCCACATCCAAAAGGTAACAAACAGTTATTGGAAGAAATGGGTGCAGAGAAGTTTGCTCAGTACATCAAAGATAAAAAGGAATTATTATATACCGATACTACTTTCCGTGACGGTCACCAATCGCTACTAGCGACTCGTGTTCGTACAAAGGACATGGTAGAAGTAGCAGAGAGCTTCTCGAAAAACTTCCCTCAATTATTCTCGATGGAAGTTTGGGGTGGTGCTACTTTCGACGTAGCGATGCGTTTCTTACACGAATCGCCTTGGTCTCGTTTGGAGCAGTTCCGTGAGGCAATGCCAAATATGTTGTTACAGATGTTATTCCGTGGCTCAAATGCCGTAGGATACTCTGCTTATCCAGACAACTTGATTGAGAAATTCGTAGAAAAATCGGCTGCAACAGGTATCGACGTATTCCGTATCTTCGATTCATTGAACTGGATTGATGCCATGAAGGTATCTATCCGTGCCGTAAGAGAACGTACTAACTCCATTGCTGAAGCGGCTATCTGTTACACAGGTGACGTGTTCACAAACGAGAAATATAGCCTTCAATACTACTTAGACCTAGCTAAACAGTTGGAAGATGAAGGAGCTCATATCTTATCAATCAAAGATATGGCTGGTTTATTAAGACCATATCAGGCTGAATTGTTAGTGACAGAATTGAAGAAATCGTTATCAATTCCTATTCACTTACATACACACGATACGGCTTCGATTCAGGCGGCTACTTACTTGAAATCAATTGAAGCAGGAGTTGATATTGTGGACTGTTCATTAGGTGCAATGTCTGGCTTAACAGCTCAACCAAACTTCAACTCGGTTGTGGCAATGATGCAAGGTCACGAGCGTGAATGCCCAATGGATTTACCATTATTGAACAAATACTCTAACTATTGGGAAGATGTTCGTCAAATGTATTATCCATTTGAATCTGAATTGAAAGCAGGTACTGCGGAGGTCTATGATAACGAAATTCCTGGTGGACAATATACGAACTTACGTGGACAAGCCATTGCTTTGGGTGTAGGCGATAAGTTTGAATTGATGAAAGACAATTACATTGAAGCAAACAAATTGTTTGGTGACATTGTAAAAGTAACGCCTTCATCGAAAGTGGTAGGTGATATGGCTATCTTTATGACAGCCAATAGCTTAACTGCCGAAGATGTGTATGCTCGTGGTGCTACGCTTTCATTCCCTGAGTCGGTGAAAGACTTCTTTAAAGGAGGTTTAGGACAGCCTTATGGTGGTTTCCCTAAGCAATTACAAGAGATTATCTTGAAAGGTGAAGTACCAATGACTACTCGCCCGAACGATAGCATCGCTCCAATTGATTTCGATAAAGACTTTGCTGATTTTGAAGCTAAATTCCCAGAAAATCAAGACGGTTTCTTGGATTACCTTTCATACAAAATGTATCCGAAAGTGTATGAAGACTATTACAAAAACCAACAGCTTTATGGTGACATCTCAATTTTACCAACGCCAGCGTTCTTGTACGGTTTGAAACCAGACGAAGAAATTTTGATTACAATTGACGAAGGTAAAACCATCATCGTTAAGTTATTGTACAAATCTGAGGCGGACGAAGCAGGTATGCGTTCTGTAACGTTTGAATTGAACGGACAGGCTCGTCGTATCAAGATTTTGGACAAAAATATCAAAGTAGAGAAAGCGGTACATGCGAAAGCAAGCAAGAAAGGCGACATTGGAGCGCCATTGCAAGGACGTTTGAGCCGTATCTTGGTAAAACCAGGCGACGAAGTGAAGAAAAACGCTCCATTGTACATCATCGAAGCGATGAAAATGGAATCTATCGTTTCTTCTCCTTACGAAGGTGTAGTTGCAAATATCGTATTGACAGAAGGTACGGTTGTTGAACAAGAAGACTTAGTATTGTCGGTTGAGGAAGCAACGTTACCAGAACCAGATCAAGAAGAATTCTTATTCGTTTATGGAACGCTAAGAAAAGGATATGGCAATGAATTACACAAATTAATTGACCGTAACTCTGAATTAGTAGGCATCGGAACGTACCAAGGAAAAATCTACAATATTGGAGAATATCCAGGGATTGTAGCATCTGACAATGCAGAGGATAAAGTAGTGGGTGAATTGTACAAATTGACAAACTCACTTCGTTTACTTCGTATTTTGGATGAGTATGAAGAGTTCTATTACGAAAACGAGAAAGAAAGCGTATTCTTACGTCAGACAATCAATGTAGTGGCAGAAGGGCAAAGCTATGAAGCTTATGGCTATTTGTACAATGCAAGCATTGACGGTTTAGCACGTATCGAAAGCGGTGATTTCTTGAATCAGTAAGCGATAACAATCCATAAAAAGCGGCTATCTCAGCAATGGGGTAGCCGCTTTTTTATGTTTCTTGGATACGTTGCTTTCTGAATTCTTGGGGTGAAACTCCCACGTATTTTTTAAACATTTTAGCAAAGTAATTGGGGTATTCAAAATGGAGTTGATAAGCCACTTCTGATACGGAAAAAGAGGTGTGCAATAACCTTTTTTGTGCTTCTTGAATGAGGTGCTGATTTACTAAATCAATGGCAGATTTACCTCCAATGGCTTTGCAAATACGATTCAAATGAACGGGTGTAATGTTTAATTCTGCGGCATATTCAGGAATACTTTTGGGCGTTTCTGTTTGTTTAATATTCCGTTGAAATTTCCTAAAATAGGTCATCATCAACGAATTACCTTCTTTGGAATCGTCCAGTTTAGTAGAACGATGAAGCATGATAAACAATTGGGTTAACAAACTTTTTACCATCAATAGGCGTTCTGGATTGTCACCAAAGAGTTCGATTTGTAAGGCATTTAATAAGGCTTCAATTTTGTCAAAGGAATACTCATCCACAAATTGACTTAGCTTACGAATCTGTTCAAAGGTAGTCCAAATTGGATTAGATGGTAAAAAAATCTCCTCCACAATTGCCTCCGAAAGGGTGAGAATATAGCCTTCCGAATTAGGCTTATAGACAATGCCGTGTAAATGAGTTGGTGGAATCAGCATCACACACGGTGCTAATAATTCCATTTCTTCAGTAGTTTCTTTAAATAAAAGTCCTCCTTCTTTTAGAATAAATACTTGAAATAAATGTAGGTGCAAATGGGTTTTAATATCCCAATCGAATATCTTACTTCTGGTAGAAATAGGTTCTAAAAAAATATAATCAGAAGCATATTTACCTACTTCATCGCCATATAGCCCATCAAAATTGATTATTTTCTTGGTTTCTTGCTTCATTACTTGCTGTTATTTTCGGTTTTCTATGATTTTACTTAATCATAAAATTTTACCGCATAACGCAGACAGGGTTTAGAACCCTGTCTGCGTTAAACCTCGGAAAATTAGGGAAAAATAACACATTAAAAATGTAGTGCTAAATAAACAACGGTTATTTTCTGAAATTACTAACTAATCCAGAAAATAACCGTTATTGAAGATAAGTCCTCGTGGAAAATTAGCTGATAATTAGTTCTTTAAATCCAAAATCCATCATTAGTAGTGTACGAAGGGTTGAGAAACGTTTGGGAAATTTAAATTTCGAGACCTAGGGCTTCACCCTAGGCTTAGGTATGTCGCCCTTTCAGGGCTAAAATGTACTGTCTTAGCCCTGAAAGGGCGATATATCTCAGCGATGGGTATTAGCCCATCGTCAAAAAAGGATTTTACAAAATTTCTCAGAGAATGCTATTTTTCAATCCTTCCTACACTAGTAATCCATCATTCAAAATTTTACATTATTTTTTATTGAATCGCTTCTATGGCAGCCGTTAAATAAGCCAAGGGAGCATTCCAGTTAATAGCGATTTCGTTGCTCGCATAAGAGCAGTCAGCATCCAAATAACATTCGTCTGCAACCGTAGAAGGATACCCTTCGCACTTGTCCTGACGACCCCAGTTGGTGCCACCCGATAAGAAGCCTGACAGAGGGTCAACAATACCGTCGGCAACTGCTAAACGATGATGTGGGTGCATGGGTGTTTTTGAGCCAAAACCCGTCACGAAAGAATAACCTGTTCCATTTCTACCCAGTAGATAATCGAGGTTACTTAGGGCAAAGTCAAGATATTTTTTGTTTTTCGTAAGTCTATACACCTGAATCATGGCAATTCCTTGATTAGCGGCATTGGACGTACTTCCCCAATTAAAATCACTCGCTTTTTTACCCATCAAGGTTTGAAAAGAACGCTTTTCAAATCCAGTCGCTAGTTCGTCTGCAAAGGTAATAAGCTGTTGTTTTAGGACGGGCAATTGCTCTTTGATTGTTCCAGTACACTGATTTTCAAAGCGTAGTAAGGAATAATAGCCTAATAACGCTACCTGATTCCAAGAGGGAAGAATCATCTGCTTTGCGTTCGGAATAGCTGCCGCATAGCGTTCATCTTTTGTACTGAGGTATAATTCGGCAGCAGCCCAAATAAACTCATCGCTAAAGGTATTATCTCCATAGTCGCCCGTAACAACTTTGGGAGCAAACTGCTCATTCATTTTATTTTGCTCATAGGCAAGATTAGGATGTTGTTTTGCCCAGTCCCAAGCCCGAACAGAAGCCTTGAGGCAAGAGTCTGCCAAATAAGGGAATGCCGTTGGAAATTGACGATAAATACGAGCAGCCTGTGCCATCACCGCCGCAAAGTCGAGAGTGGCTGCCGTACTTTTCTGGACTACATAACGAGGTTGCGTAGCTTTGTCGGGCATAATCATTCCGTCGAAATTGGCATTGGTCAATTTATGATACACCCCTCCGTCTTTGTCCTGCATCGTAAGCATCCAACGTAAATTCCACAAGGCTTCGTCCAATACATCAGGTACTGTATTTGTGCTTTCAGGAATGTTGAGGGTTTGCTTCTGAAAATAAGCAGGAAAGTCTTCATACATCGAAAAAAGCGTTCCCATTGTAATGCCCGAATTAACGATGTATTTATTGTAATCACCCGCATCATACCAACCTCTAGGAGAGGAAATTACCGTTCCTTCGGGTCTATCCGCTGAAACAGCCGAAGCATGAACAAATATCTTATCGTCTGGATGCCCCAAGGTTCTTGCCCATTTTCCTGCATATTTTGCTGGTATTTCGGTGGAAGCTCGCTGATAATAAAAGGCCTTCAAAGCTGCTTTAGCTACCTCCTGATGCACTTTTGGAGCAATGCGAAAGGGATACGAAATACCTAAGTCTGGAATTTCTAGCACAAATGTTCCTTGAGTTATTAATGCGGTAAAATCAGCTATTTGTGTCTTTTTATCCGAAAATTCAGATTTGCGAAACGTACTTAATTTTCCTGTAAAAACAGTCTTTTGAAGGTCGCTCGTTTTAATACGGAACAAACTCGCTTGGGTATTTACAACCACGGCTACTTTGGGAGCTGTAGGGTAAAAGCCAAGTTGATTGAGTCGAATTTGTTCCGATAATTTTTGTGCGTAGGTTTTTTCCGTAAGTAGAAAAAGACCAATAATGAAGAGTAAGTAGTTGATTTTCATTGGGATTGGTATAATTGATTGCGATTGTTTGTATAAAGGCAGTAGCCTAGATTATTCATAGAATGTACTAGTGTAAAATTGCGTTTATTTTAAATTGGCTGTATAATGGTTTACCCTTACTGAACCTTACAAGGGAAAACCATGAGTTTTGAACAAGGCGTAAAAGCAAGTTTGACATAAGAAAATAGGTAGATTGAACGTTTTAGAAGGCAAAGAATAATGTGTTCTTAATCTAAATAACATAAGACGCTATGAAAAAACTACTTGTACTACTATCGTTACTCCTCTCAATTCATCAATCAAATGCCTGTTGGTGTATAGAATCTTATTGGTCAACAGCGACAATTTTGAAAAAAGAACACGCATATATTGGACTTGTCAAAGTCTTGGCTGTTATCCCTATTCCAACAGCAGCAGTTCAGCAAAGTGACAAGGATTTTCCTGCAAACTTCTATAAAATCCGTGTCAAGGAAATCACCCACTACAAGGGAGAAAAGTATAGTGAAATCTTCGTTTTTGGAGGTGTACTTCCTAACCAATCATTTACAAGTTGTGATTTGCATATCTATGAAGGGGAAGAATGGTTCATCTTTTCAGATAATTGGAAAAGTGGATTGCCTTTGGTAAGCGGACAATGTAGTTTATCCAGACAATATAAAGACAAAGATGGCTTGAAAGGTTGGAGTGACTACGAACTAAAAAACATCGCTTTACTCGATAGTATTTTCGGTAAAACTAAGAAAATACCATCTTCTTTGAATGGGCAAAAAAGAACTTATTATGCTAATGGTAAAGTAGAAACTGTAATGTCTTATCATAAGGGAAAACTGCATCATAAAGCACTGTATTTTTATCCAAGTGGTAAACCATTAGGGGAGGTTAGTTATGAGAATGGAATAAAAAGTGGAGATGAAATATGGTATTATCCGAGTGGAAATATAAAAGAGAAAAGGCATTTTCGTCAAGGAGTACCTGTGAATGCCTCTATTTATTATTCAGAAAAAGGAGGTATTAGCTTTCCTCTAACAGTTCGTTTATTTAATTCAAAAGGAGTATTAATTCGCTTTCAAGAATATCAGAATCCCTTTCGAGAGCCTTATGTTAATAGGCTGTATCGTGACACTATTTATCAGCCTGAATCTAAGGAAGAAAGTAGTGTTTATTGGTCTGATAATCAGTCGCTAACGATTTCGAATTATCAAAATGGGAAACTATGCGGGCAAGCAATCACCTACGCACCCAATGGCGAAATTATACGGATAATTGCTTTAGATGAAAATGGGAAACGAAAGTGTATACTCGATAAGATGTATTTATTAGAAAAGAGACCTCCTTTGATTATTGAAATTGAAGAAACGGAATGAGGCTTTTAAAAGGTAAGTAACGGGGCAAAATAAGTTGGTGTGAAAAACTGTAAGGTTTAGTTTATAATGGACTCATAGTCATACTACCTAACTAAAACCTTATAGGTTTAGCCAAACAGTTCTTATTATTTTTGATTAAATTGCCAAAACCTTTAAATGGAAGGGCTTAGCAATTTATCTTCATCAAACATGAAAAAAATACTAGAAACAACACGTTTATT
>JBMLRK010000558.1:0-7514 GCA_049241065.1 Spirosomataceae bacterium | reverse complement strand
GATTTGCAATCGGGCGTGGTGTGGGCTTGCGTTTGTAACGCTCTTTAATGATAGTTTCACAAAGATACCTTGTTAGTTTTGTTTCAAATAACTCAGTCGTTTCACTTCTGGAAAACGCTCAATGGCATAGCGTAACATCGTTCTTGGCATCTTGCTGAGATGTTCGTCTAAAAATTCTTCTAAGACCAACTCATCTCGCTTTCCTACTTCTCGCAACATCCAACCACAGGCTTTGTGCATCAGGTCGTGCGGATGGTTTATCAAGATTTCAGCCAAGCGAAGCGTATCCGAATATTGTTTTTGTCTAATAAAAGCAAGCGTCGTAATGATACCAATTCGTTGTGACCATAAATGAGACGTTTGGGCTAATTCATATAAAACACTTCGGTCTTTATCCAAAAGCCATTCGCCCAAAAGTTTATAGGCCGAGCAATCTACCAAATCCCAGTTATTGATTGTGGCAACATTATTCAGATAACAGTTAATCAGTTCCGATTTGATTAATTCATCACCCTTCTTGAACTGTTCAATCATGACTAATAAAGCGGCAAAGCGAACTTCATGAATTTCGTCTTTTAAAAACTCCTGTATCGTGTCTAAATTAATGGAGCGATAATTTTTTTTCGCCCAAGCCTGCACTTGCGGATTGGTCAAGCCCACAAAAATATCTCCCTCAGCATATTCACCCTTGCCCGTTTTGAAATATTTCTTAGCATGAGCCGCTCGTTCGGGATTTCCTTCAATCAATAAACTAGCTTTCAATGCGTGGATGGAAGTCATTAGATGTAATCGTCAGTTTAAAGTGTAATGTTCAAAGGTGTCGATAAAAAGCAACTTGTGTAATGTGGCTAGTAGCCAACCAAGTATTCCACTTAGCGGGTGAATTTATTCACCCGTGTCGCAAAAGTTTAATCAGATTTTGCTTGTAAAGACTTAATAGCTAATGTATTAAATTCAAAATTTAACATCCAAAATCTATCATTTTTACTCAAAATACCTCAAGTCTAAAACCAACACCATGTACGTTCGTCAACTTAATTTGTGGGTCTTGGTTCAAGTATTTTCGTAAACGAGTAATGAATACGTCTAAACTTCGTCCCTTAAAATAATCATCGTCTCCCCAAATTGCAATTAAGATTTTATCCCTTGCAATGGTTTCGTTTTTATGTTTAATCAAGAAGGCCAATAAATCCGATTCCCGATGCGTTAAATCTTGGCAAAAATCCCCACACTTTAATTTAAGGTTTTTGCTATCGTACTGATAATTACCAATTTGATGAACTTGCACTTCTTGAACCACTTGTACCTTTTTACCCGTTCTTTTCAAAATCGCTTCAATTCGTAGCACCAATTCTTCAATACTAAAAGGCTTGGTCAAATAATCATCTGCTCCCAATTTTAAACCTTTGATACGGTCTTCTTTTAAAGATTTTGCCGTTAAAAAAATAATAGGTACTTCACTGCCCGTACCACGAATATAGTCTGCCAGCGTGAAACCATCCATTTCTGGCAGCATCACATCCAAAATATAAATATCGTATTGGTTTGCTTGGAAAGCACGTTGACCTGCTTTTCCTGTTATTTGTAAATCGACTTCATAACCTTCTTGTTCAAGGTTATCTTTTACTACAAAACCTAAACTGTCATCGTCTTCAACAAGCAATATTTTTGTCATTAGTTCTTAAATAAATTTATGAAACCTTGTTAGGGTTGTGGGGAACAATAAAAAACAGAAATCTTAGTACTCACGTATAAAGACCATTTGAGACAAAGAAAATTTCTTACTCATTAGAAAAATCTATTTTCTATACGGTCTATGTGTCTATTAAGCTTACTTAAAGCGGATACTAAGTTAAACAAAAAATGTAAAATCATCTCTCCTTCATGCAATTCCGCTAACTTTGTAGTATGAATTATTTATCAGCAGAAAATATATCGAAGAACTTCAGCGAACGCTGGTTGTTCAGAAGTATCAATTTTGGTATCCTAAAAGGCGACAAAGTTGCTTTGGTAGGACAAAATGGATCGGGTAAAACGACCTTGATGAACGTATTGGCAGGAATTATCCCCGCCGACGAAGGAAATATTAGTATCAGAAAAGGCATTACGTTTGGCTATTTAGCTCAAAATCCAGAGTTTAACGAAAGTCTTTCGGTACGAGATTCTCTTTTTACGGGTGATTCGCCAGCCGTTCAAGCCATTAATGCGTATCAAAAAGCCCTTGAAAACCATAGCGACGATGCCCTTTCGGATGCGATGGAATTGATGGATAAATACCAAGCATGGGATTACGAAAGCAAGGTCGAACAAATTTTAGGAAAATTAGGACTACACGATTTGGATAGACCTATCTCGACACTTTCGGGAGGTCAACGTAAGCGTGTGGCCATGGCCAAAATCTTGATTGACGAACCCGATTTAATCATCATGGATGAACCGACCAACCACTTGGACTTGGAAACAATCGAATGGTTGGAACAAATGCTTTCGTCTCAAAACATTACCTTATTGTTAGTAACCCACGATCGTTATTTCCTAGACCGTGTGTGTAACAACATTGTAGAATTAGATGGGGGCAAAATTTATCCATACAAAGGGAATTATAGCTATTTCTTAGAAAAGAAAGCCGAGCGTGAAGCCATGGAAGCCGCTTCCGTTGATAAAGCGAAAAACCAATTAAGAACCGAATTGGAATGGATGCGTCGTCAGCCTAAAGCACGTGGTACAAAAGCACAATACCGTATTGACGCTTTTTATGACCTAAAAGACAAAGCAAGCCAAACAAAAGACGACTCAAAAGTTCAGTTGAGCGTAAAAATGGCTCGTCAGGGAAGTAAAATTTTGGAGATTGATAAATTGACGAAGTCTTTTGGAGATTTAAAAATCGTGGAAGATTTTTCTTATATTTTCAAGAAAAAGGATAGAATTGGTATTATCGGGAAAAATGGTGCAGGAAAGTCAACGTTCCTGAACATGATTACCCAACAACTTCAACCCGATAGTGGCGATATTACTACAGGAGAAACCATCATTTATGGCTATTACCAACAAGGTGATTTAGAATATAAAGACGGACAACGAGTAATTGATTTGGTAACTGAAATTGCCGAATACGTAACCTTAGGAAATGGACAAAGCATTACGGCAAGTCAGTTTTTAACCCACTTTAAATTTGACCCGAAAGTACAATATACGATGGTCGAAAAATTATCAGGGGGAGAAAAACGTCGTTTGGCGTTGATGCGAGTGTTGATAAAAAATCCAAACTTCTTAATTTTGGATGAACCAACCAACGACCTTGACATTCAAACTTTGAACGTCTTGGAAGATTTCTTAATGGAGTTTGGTGGTTGTTTACTATTGGTTTCTCACGACCGTTATTTCATGGATAAATTGGTAGAACACCTTTTTGTATTTGAAGGCGACGGTTTTATTCGTGACTTTGGTGGAAATTACACCGATTATCGTGAATGGTTCGACGAAAATGAAAAGCAACTTTTAAACGAGAGTAAGCAAAAAAACGTTGTTAAAGAAACTCCGAAAGAAGTTGTCGTAGAAAAAGTGGCAGAAGCACCAAAACGCAAACCAACGTTTAAGGAGCAGAAAGAATACGAAACCTTAGGAACTGAAATTGCTGCTTTAGAAGTAAAGAAAGCCGCTTTGGTAGAAAAGTTAAATGCTGGAGGTAATTTTGACGAATTACAAAAATGGTCAAAAGAAATCGAAGACATTACCGATGCCCTCGACGAAAAAGAGTTAAGATGGTTAGAACTTTCGGAGATAATGTAGCAGATAATGCGTAATGATGAATGAGTAATGTAAATAACGCCACTTTTCATGGCTGAAAAGCCATTTTTGTTGGTAGCGGCTTCTATGGTTTTATCATAGAAGCCTCCAGATTTTTCTCTGTGTAGCTTAGTGACTCTTTGTGCAACTCTGTGACACATACATTTCAAAATCAAAAAAAGGTAACTATTTCCACGATGCTTGTCACCGTGAACAACAATGGATATAACGGAGTTTATCAAATACCTCTCAGATTCTAAAGAAATCATTCGAGCAGGGCTTTTTGCAATCACCTTTGTGGTTTTTGCCGAAAATGGGATTTTCTTCGCCTTCTTTCTCCCAGGCGACTACCTATTGTTTTTGTGTGGTGTATTTGTTGGAGTTGGTATTCTGAAATATAGCCTCATTGTAGTGCTACTATACCTTTTTGCAGCAGCCGTTTTGGGCTCACTGACAGGCTTTATCTTTGGGCGATTTTTTGGTAATACTTTTAAAAATAAACCCGATACATGGTATTTTAAACAGAGTTACCTAACGTTGACCAATGAGTTTTTTGCTAAATATGGTAATCAGGCCTTAATTATTAGCCGTTTTTTACCATACGTACGCACTTTTGCACCCATTTTAGCGGGAATGACAAAAATGAGCTATCCTAAATTTTTAGCTCTCAATATTGGAGGAGCTGCTCTTTGGGTGTTTTCGTTAGTAGGTTTAGGCTACTTCTTGGGAGTACGCTTTCCGTGGATTATCAATTACGTACATTATGTAGTTTTGTTTTTCTTAGCTGTTTCAACCTTTACCGTGGTAAAAGGTTATTTCAATTTAAAAAATAAATAAAGTATGATTAGCGATTTTGGGTATATACTTCTTTTCATCATTACAGGGATTGTTTTGACAATCGTATTATTATTTACGGCAAAAATGATTCGACCTTCTCGCCCGAATGAAGAAAAATTAACTACTTATGAATCAGGAGAAGCACCAGACGGGAACGCCAATGTGCGTTTCAATATGCGATTTTACGTCATTGGATTAATCTTTGTGCTTTTTGATATTGAATTAATTTTTCTATTTCCATGGGCTACCGTTTTTGGAAATAAAGCATATATCGAACAAACCGATGGGATGTGGGGCTGGTTCTCTGTCGTTGAAATGTTTGTGTTTGTTGGAATGCTTTTATTAGGTTTGGCTTATGCGTGGGTAAAAGGACATTTGGACTGGGTACGTCCAGAAGTGCAGAAAAACACCTTCAAATCAAAAGTGCCAGCATCACTTTACGAGAAAATCAATCAGAAATATCAATAAGTGAAGACCTTACGAAAGGAAATATCAAAGCTATTTCATCTGTACATACCTTTTTTATGGGTAGATGGAATGGCGGTATTTCCTTTTATTTTTATCCGAAAAAAGAACCCCGCCAATATTTTACTAAACCACGAGCGAATCCACCTCCGACAACAACTCGAACTCCTGATTATCCCTTTCTATCTATGGTACTTAGTGGAATACCTTTATTATCGTCTAAAAGGCTTTAAACATTATGCGGCCTATCGCAAGATTCGTTTTGAGAAAGAAGCATTCGAGAAAGAAACTGATTTAGCGTACCTCAAAAAACGTAAGTTCTGGGCTTTTCTGAAGTTTTAGGAGTTACCACAAATTCTGAGGACAAAGAATTTTATGGCGGTTGCCAATCATTAGCCCTACCACAATCTCATGGCTACCTCTAGAACTAACAGCCAAGTCAGAAATCGTAAAATCGTAAGAATATCCAATATTTAACATAGAGTTAATATTGACACCCAATAACCCTACCACCGCATCTTTAGGACGGTATGAGCCACCAAACCAAAAGCGATCTTTATAAATAGCTTTCATATTTCCGTCAATAGAGAGAGGAGCTTGATTGACTTTTTTTACTAGCGCTGATGGAGAAATAGTCCAATTTTCACCAACATCTACCCGAAACCCTGTAGTAAGAAAATAGTGAGGAAAGACCTTGCCTGTCCATGAATAGTTAGAAGAAGAAGATCCCTGATCTTTATAATTGAAGCTATCAAAAAGCATACGATTGGCAGCTATACCGATGTAGAAATTTCGAGAATATATGTACGTTCCGACGTTGAAAGTAGGTTGCCAAGCGACCAATTTGTTAGCCGTTGCCAAAGCAGGGTCAGGGTTTATCTTTACACTTAGATTCGTTAGGTCGAACTTATATTGAGATGCCCCTAATGCAGCCCCTAATGCGAGTTTAAAACGACCAGATAAAGGAGTATGTAGTGCATAACTAGCTGATAAGTTGAGTTCTGACATCGCCCCAACCTGATCAGAAAGGATTGAAAAACCGATTCCGTGATGTGCAGGAACTCTAGGAGTACCTTTGTAACGCCTAGAAAGCTCAGGGGATCGTCTGATACTTTTACTCATGTAAGGTGTTGCCCCCGAACTCGTTCTATCAGCTTTTCCAATAGCAGTATGAGCAGTTAAGTAGTAGGTAGTTGGTGAGCCATCAACACTAACCCATTGATTTCGATAACCCGTTTTAATATCTGTATAATCCTCAATACCAGAAATCGCAGGATTTAGTAAATATGGATTTAACATGTATTGACTATACTGCGAGACTTGCTGTGCATGTAGTGTCGAGTATAGTGATACCAATACGATTAAACAAAAAAAAGTCTTATAACGACGTATCATATAGTTGAATATATTGTTCAATAACCGTTCCAAATTAGTAAAAGCGAGTGGTGCCTATATTTATGTAAAGATAGAATCAATAATGATATTTTCAGTTGTAAACCTTGTTGATTTGTTGTGAGCAAGGTGAAGATTACGAGTAGTAAAAAGTAGAAAAGTGCAATGTTTGAAAAATCATGAAGGTATGAGTATCATTACTTAAAATAAAATTACTAACTTTGAACCAGCCTTTATCGTAGAATATTACATAATAAAGAGACTTAACCAATTTATCTTGAAATACACTCAAAATTAAGTCATTCCACTTAGTAAGACAATTATAATAGCGTTACACAATAAAACACTTGAAATTACTTCTATACATATTTCCCCTACTATATATCAATCTTGTTACTTTTGGGCAAGACTCCACGTCTATAAGACGTGTGTCTAGTTATTTGGGAGTTAGTTCCGTAGTGTCTACCTCTGGTGATACACCTTTTTGGATGAAAGCAAACCAATATGGAGTTGTGCCATCAAAGAGTCCTTATTTATTAGTTAGAGGAGGCGTTCAATCGAATTATCGTAAAGGCAAGCGTTTTGACTGGGCTTATGGATTAGAATTAGCAGGAAACATAAGTGCAAAAAATCCGATTGATACGAATCACAGAGGAGCAGAGAATAGCATTTTGATTCCTCAATTATTTGTCAAAGCCAAACTGGGTATTTTTGAAATCTATGTAGGCAGACGTAAAGAAATCGTAGGACTAGTTGATTCCACTTTGTCATCAGGTTCCTATATTTGGTCAGGCAATGCTTTACCGATGCCCAAAATTCAAATTTCCATTCCAAACTTTGTTCCCATAAAATTTACAGGGGGGATTTTGTCTATTAAAGGTAACTTCGCACATGGCTGGTTTGAGAATAATAGAACAGACGTAAAAAACTTCTATTTACATCAAAAAAGCATCTATTTCAAAATTGGCAAACCCAATTGGAAGATGAACTTTTACACAGGCTTCAATCATCAAGCCCAATGGGGTGGAGAGTTG
>JBMLRK010000557.1:0-8066 GCA_049241065.1 Spirosomataceae bacterium | reverse complement strand
AAGTAATGGGGCAAAATAACTAGAGGTAAAAACCGATAAGGTTTAGTTTGTAATAACTTTATAGTCAGACCATTTAACTAAAACCTTATAGGTTTAGCTAAATAATTCCTTGTACTTAGCGCCAAATCAAGGATAAGTTTTAACCCTAAGACTTCTTATTTTTATACTGCTTTCGGTATTCACTTGGGCTTGTTGCATAATGTTTTTTGAAGCTTTTATAAAAGTGGCTTTCGTCCACATAGCCAAACTGAAATGCAATTTCAGATAAAGATAATTCACTCTCTCGTATTTTCTTAGCAATTAATTCCATGCGGTAATATGAAATGTATTGCTTGACTGATTGCCCTGTTTCTTGCTTAAAATAACTGCCTAAATGATTTTTGGTAAAGTTGAATTGTTGCGAAATAGCGTCAAGCGAAAGTAGATTGGTTTCAAATATATGTTTGCGTATGTGTTTTAAAATCAACGAAATACTTTTCTGAGGAGCTGTTATGGATGATACTTGAATGGAAGCATCCACATTGCGTTCAATGATTTCAACCAGAGCCAACAGTTGATAATAGCAGATGTTTTCATTTTGATAATCTTCACAGAGATCTGTTAGTAAGGCTAACAATTGTATTACTATTTTTTCATCTTTAGTGGTTAACTGAATTTTTGAATTTAGCGGCGATTGAGCCTTTGCAAGGGCTTTCGCTCTTCCTCCCGAATTTTCAACCAATTCTTTTAATATTAATTTAGTTTCTTCAGGAAAACGCACCCAATAAATCTCCGTTGTACTTTCTGTTTCAAAAGTAAAAGACTCGTTTGGTTTAACGATAAATAAATTTCCTTGGTGATAAGGTGTAATTTCTTGATGAAGAAGTAATGTTCCTTTGCCCGAACAAATGAAGATAAACTGGAAATAGGGAAGATTGAAGCTTTTACTAGGAGATGTAACTACTTTTTTATGGATTGAAATGGGTGGAATATCTCTGCTAGTCATTTGTCAAGAGCGTTGTCGTGTGAATTTACCAATGAATGGTGTAAAAGTACAGATTTTATCGTTTGCATAAGCCGAATTTTGTATCGAAAAATCAAACGAAATAAAGCAATGTTAAGAGATAAAAATGGTAGTCAGCCACAGTTTATGCAAGGTGTTTTAACGGTTAAGGAAAAGGTTTTCTTAACTCCTCATTATATTCAACTTACTTTAGAAGGAAAAGATGTATTGCACTTTGCAGAGGCGAAGGTTGGGGACAATAACAAGTTAGTTATTCCAATCCAGAAAGGAACACCGATTGAATTTCCGAGAGGTAAAGGTAGTCAAAGTGCTGATACAGTGATTCGTACCTACACGTTACGAGCGTTGGATTTAGAAAAACAGCAAATGACCATTGAGTTTGTTGCTCACGGCGAAGAAGGCCCAGCCTCAAAATGGGCGATAAATGCGAATGTGGGTGATCAGTTAGGGGTGATGATGAAAACAAAAGACAAATCACTGTTTTTAACGGCTGATTGGTATTTGCTTGTGGGAGACCATACTGCATTGCCTGTAATCAGTGTAATCTTGGAGCAGTTGCCCTCAAGTGCCGTTGGCAAAGCGATTATTGAAGTGTATGATGCAGAGGATGTGTTACCTCTCAAGAAACCTGACGGAATGGAAATAAATTGGAAATTTAATAGTACCCCAGGTGAAAATTCGGCTCTAGCTGATTTTTTGGAAGACGATACGCTGTTTATTAGAGAGCATAAATTTATCTTCGTTGCGGCTGAATATTCCATTGCTCAACAAGTTCAGGAAGGTCTCCGAGCAAAGACGAACTTAGAGCGAAAAGAATGGCAAGTGTACTCGTATTGGAAATTAGGTGTGTCAGAAGAAATGTCTGCTAGTGATAGAAGACCATCAAGAGACTGATTTGTAACAGCACGTATAAAAAAACCTCAAAGTTGGATAAGCACTTTGAGGTTTTTTGTTCTTGTGAAATTTGGTTATTTCTGATTCATTTCTAAGAAATCAAATTCTTTTTTGAAAAGCCCTATCTCCAAACTTGTTTTTTCATGGATAGACAAAATAGCCCCAGTCTGTTTGTTGTAGGTGTTCCATGTAGGTAGGTTTTCGCCATTTGGATTACCTGTTTTTGCAAAATTTACCCAATACGACGACATTGTGTTTTCAACGATTTTATCTGATGTTCGCCATGGTCTGTTCCATGTATGCAATGTATGAAGGCTAAAAGGCACTTCCGAAGTATGGAACGCTCCATAGTTGGGAAAGTTTGGCTTGTCCACTGGTACATGGCTAAACTGATACAAATAGCTTGGTTGGCTATTAAATCCTGCTAACAAATGAGCAGGCATTCCTGCAAAACCGAGTAAAGTCAATTTCTTTTTGACTGTTTCAACTTCATCTTCATTGTTGGCAGGGAATATGCTAAGAAACTCGTCAGCCTTTTCTCCATAAATGCTTTTTGCTTCATTTTTGTAGGCTTCTACCGACATGGTATTATTTCCTAAGAAACTGCCATCACCCGTTACCCAGCCTGTCATGATAGGCACTTGATTTTGTTTACCTTGTTTGAAATGAGCTATTAAATCAGTCGGTAACACATACCCATCGAGCGTTACTCCAAATCTACCAACCGTTTGATTATTACTCAATTCTTGTAATTCATTAGCTGATTTTTGGCGTAAGTCTGCCAAGGAATTAGCTCCAGCTTTCTGCATGAAAAGCCCTCCTTGTTTTTCTGATTTTGATAAATCTTGACTTAGCATTTTGGATAATAAACCTCCACTTTGAGCGATGGCTTTGTGAAATAAACCTTTGGCTAAAGGAGAGGCAATCAAGGCATTGACACTAAACGAGCCTGCCGATTGTCCTGCAATAGTTACGTTGTTGGGGTCGCCTCCAAAAGCGGCAATATTCTTTTGAACCCATTGTAAAGCGGCCATTTGGTCTAAAAAGCCATAGTTTCCTGAACTGTTACAGCCTGATTCCTTTGTTAATTCGGGATGAGCCATAAAACCCATGACTCCCACACGATAATTGATACTGACAAAAACGAGTCCTTTTTTAGCCATTTCTTCACCATCATAAATGGCACAATTGGCAGAGCCACTGCTAAGTCCACCGCCATAAATCCAGACTAAAACAGGTCGTTTTTCGGTCTTGTTTTTAGTAGCCGTCCAGACGTTTAAATATAGACAGTCTTCACTCAAGGGTTCTGGTTGAGCAATGAATTCCTCTGTCCAGCCATAAAAAGGAGTAGGCTTGTTTTGGATAGGACTTGCTTGAAATTCCGTACATTGTTTAACTCCTGTCCAGTTATTTACGGGCTGTGGGGCTTTCCAACGTAAGTTGCCCACAGGAGGAGCAGCGAAGGGAATCCCCTTAAAAATACGTACACTTTTATCTGCATTGGTGCTACCTTGAATGCTACCATTTCGAGTTTTTATCAAGGTGTTTTGTGCATTGGCAAAAAGAGAAATACTTAAAAAGAAAAGAAGTAATTGTTTCATGGATTGTTTTTTGGATGTGAAAAAATGCAAGATTAAGCTTTCTTGAGGTGTTTCAGATAGTGTATCGTTTTTTCAATAAAATAACGATTCAACAGCTTTCTCATTCCATTGCAAGGTGTTTGTGAGAGCCGTCGCAGTTGGGCTTCCTCTTCGATAGCCCACAAGTACAGTCATACAAACCATAGCCTTTTAGAATTCGAGAAGTATTTTTTTCGATTCTAGCTTCTCTTGTTTTAGACTGTTTAGCCTCCGAAAAAAATTGATTATATGCCTTTTGTCGCCCAGTAGTAAGGGCATTAAATGCTATTTGAAAAGTAGGATTTTCGGCGAATTTTTGTTGAAGCTCCTCAATCAATTGGACGGCTGAATCTTGTTTAGGTTCTACTTTTAAACCTGCTTTCTCGACTTCAATTGCTTCAAAAATATAGGCTTTTAAGGTTGCTTGCAGCTCGATGATTTGCTCTAGGTGAGTAAAACGAATTTGCCGAGCAGCGTGTACGTTTTCCGTTTGTTGGATTAGCAAATGTTCTTCATCCAGTAATAAAGCTCCTTTAAAAAAACTGATGGCACAATATTCTTTAAAGACATGGATTAACACAACGTTTTTATTCTGTAGGGTGTAACAAGGAACACCCCACTTTAGGTCTTCCGTGAGTTGGCATCCTTGGAGAATGGCTCTTAACCTTTTGATTTCTTCTTGCCACTTGACTAGTGAGTCAATGTATTCATCAACTTTAGGGTTCATGTTGCGTATATTTTCGGTTAAACTAAGAAGCTGTTTAATTTTCCACTTATCGGGTGAATGAATGCACCTGCTAAGTGGAAAATTCGGTTATAAACTAGCTGGATGTAGTTACAACCTTATTTCTTCGGAATATACCAAACATTTTTGCTTAAATCAATACCGCCTCCAATTTGTTCCTGTACGGCACGGTCAACGATAAAAACGCCTTTTTTAGCCATGTTATCAAATGTGTCGATACCGCCATTCGGGAAGCCAATTCGTGTTCTGTGAATGTTAAATTTGTTTGAAAACGTTCGATTGAAGGCTTTTTCTACCCCTGATTTTCCGAGCATGAAACCCAATAAACCTCCCCAAGTTGCCGTAGGATTATCCGAATCCCAACCTGCTAACGCTCCAATTTTGATGGTATTGACGATATTGCCCTCCCCATACAACAAGCTAATAATACTCGACGCAAAGTTAATTCCAGCGGCGTAGCAGGAGTTACAGTAACGTTTTTGAGAAGTCATCGTGTAGCCATCCGCTTCTTCAACTTGATAGCGTTGATACACTTCGTCTCGTGTTTGTTCCCACGGAATGCCTGCTAGGTATCTACTTTTGACAAAATCGTACATTTTTGCGGAATACGAATCGTTGGGTAAAACCTTTCTGGCTTGGTCTGCCATGCTCAGAATTTGTCCTTTAATGGGTTTATGGTAATCTGTGGCAGCGGCTAAGGAATACATCGTTACATAAAACTGCGAAATCCATTCTGCATTGTACCTTGCCGTCGTTTGAATTGGAAGTTGAGCCATTTTACGAGCAATGTCGGGGCGAGTGGGAGCAAACAGCCCGAAGATTTCCGTGGTCAGTTGGGCATCAATCATTTCGTATTCTGGGTTATTCGCAGGGTCGCTCGTAGCAGGAGGAATCATACCCGATTTCATTAAATCAAAAGCCTTCTGATTAGAAACCCATAAGTAATTTTCTTCTTCCGCTTTAATATGCTTGAGCCAACCCGCACGAATCTGTTCGCCCGTCAGTACTGACGTTTGGTTAGTGTACAGTAGGTCTTGGTAAATATATTCAATGTCGGTGTCGTCATCTGCTCCCCATATACCTTTTTCATCTTGGAAAATAAAATCAATCGTGGGGGATAAATTGCCATTTAATCCACCTCCCCAAATATTTTGTTGGTCAGGTTTACCCCAATCGTTGCGAGTATAAAAAGCACCTGTCTTAATATCGCCAATATTACCAATTTTATCCATTTCAGTGACCAAGCCTGTCCAATTGGCAATACATTCGCCAAGCCAAAAGCCGTATAGTTTGTCATGGTATTTCGCACGAGAAATGACGACATCTCCCTTTTTGGGTATATATTTTCGATAAAGTAAGCCCGTATCAGACACCACTTTAGGTGTCTTTTGAGCGTAGGAGCAATTAAAGCAAGCGGAAGCCATTGTCCCGATAAAGCACAAAGTCAGAAGGAATTTATTCATGGTTGATTGTCTTTTGGATAGTAGGTATTGTTTTCTGTGGGCTTACAACGATTTAACGTGTACTGGTGCAAGATAGCGATATGTTTGTTTTTAAGTGTAGGGCATTGGGTGTTTATTAGAATGGCGATGTAACTGTTCTGAAATTAACATCCACTATTGTCCGTTAAACTTTGCTCCCTTAATATCTCGTGATGATAATGCCATCAAATCAATGACTTACGTGATGCTGATTGCTACCATGTTTATTACGTTTTTTAACAAATTGAATAATAGAATAGGCTTTAAAATAAGTAAAATAGCCTTACTTTATAAACTTGAATTCGAACTTGTTAAAGAACTTTTTACGATTTGCAAAGGATATCCTAAATTATTAAATCAACCTTTAAAAGGTTTCGGACAATAGTGGATTTTAATCCTGATTTTTGGAAATATATCAAACAACTACGTTATTTGGGGAACCAAATATGAAAATACACCTTGAACTTTAGCGAACAACAAGTAGAACAATTAGCTCCTGATGCCGCTTCATTAAAAGCGGGCAGAGCATTATCCAATGCGAATGCTTGGATGGTCAAACAGGTCAATCGTCGTGTCCTTTGGGGCGAAATCAAGGGAAGTGGCTCAAAACCCTACCGTACTCAAATTGATATACAGAACATTGCTTTCAAATGTTCTTGTCCTTCGTTTAAATTCCCCTGTAAACATGGAATTGGTTTAATGCTTGCCTTTGCAAATCAGCAGGAAGTGTTTACCGAAACCGCTACCGAACCCGATTGGGTGAAGGAGTGGATGGATAAACGAGCTCAGAAGGCAGAAAAACAAGCCGAAAAAACCGAAGTCCTTGAAGAAGAAAAGGAACAGGACGATAAAGCTCAGAAAGCGAAAGAAAAGCGTCAGGCTGAGCGATTGGCTCAGGTAGAAAATGGCATCGCTGAGTTAGAACTGTGGCTTAAAGATTTAATCAGGACAGGAATTTTGGCATTGCCTACGAAAGATTTACGCTATTTTGACCAAATGGCGGCTCGCATGGTGGATTCCAAAGCAACGGGTTTAGCAGGGCGAGTTAGGGCTTTGCGAGATTTGAATTATGTACAACAAACGGCTTGGCAAAAAGAGGCATTGAGCCTTATTGCAGAGTTGTTTTTACTGATTGAAGCATTTAAAAATAGCTCGAACTTATCGCCAACATGGCAACTTTCGCTCAAAAATTTAGTCGGTTGGAATCAGTCGCAGAAGGAATTATTACAAGATGCGACTGCCGAAAAAGTCCAAGATTATTGGGTTGTTTTAGGGCAAGAGCAACAGGAAGTAGAGGGGATTATTGTTCAACGCAATTGGCTTTGGGGAACGCAAAACGATCGTACAGCCTTGATTTTAAATTTTGGGACACCTTTTTCTCCACTCGAAAATACCGTTTTGGCGGGTTCGTGTATCGAGGCTGAATTGGCTTTTTTTCCTGCGGTACTTCCACAAAGGGCGGTCTTGAGTCGTCAAAAAAGATTTGTCGAAATCCTCCCCGAAACCTATGATTTCCTGCCTGATTGGGCTGCCGCTTTTCATCAGCGAGCTACCCAACTCAATCAGTTTCCTTTTGCCAATGATTTTGTGATGATTATCAGTGATTTACGCTTGGTGTTGGACAAAAAGCAGACCATTCTTTGCGATGCTACGAGGCATTATTATCATACAAGTGCTTCGTGGACAGAAGAAAAAAAGATGATGCTGTACGCTTTAGCAGGTAACTCACCCGTGAATTTAGCGGGCGTTTTTAGGAACGATGGTTTTTTGCCGCTGGGCATTTTCAAAGAAAATCACTACTTCATGCTGTAAACGCTTCACGATATGCTACAACAATTGATAAATACCGCTTTACTCGGAACGGATAAATTGGGTTTTGATGAGCAAAAACTACCTGAGTCGATACAAAACCTTATCCAACAGCTACCCCAAACGGACAAGGAAGCCTATTTCTTGAAGACAGCAGCGTTGGTTCATTTTTATGAAATGGCAGGGCAACAACCCCAACAATTTATTGGGGAATTTCCGCAAGAATCAGCCTTAGATGAGTTGCCTGTTGCTTCTGAAAATTATTGTAAATTGCTCTTTGCTATCCTAGAGTTAGGGATGAATGTTAGGAGTAATTTGCTAGAAATGTGGTTGGATAAATTGGCTGAAAAACAGCAAGTTGCGAACTATAAGGCAACGATTGCTTTGTTGAATTTAGCCGAAAATATATCCTCAAAAATACAAGTGAAAATCCAAAAAGTCCTAAGTCAAAGGGGGTTAGACTTATGGGTTTATAAATATAACAAACCGCTTGAAAGGGCTTTGGACGATGCACA
>JBMLRK010000556.1:0-2454 GCA_049241065.1 Spirosomataceae bacterium | reverse complement strand
AAAAATAATGGTATGAATCATGCGGATGGCGGTGGCATTGGCATAAAAATACAAGCGAAGGGTGAAGGGCAACCAAGCACGAGTACCGTTGGCGTGCTTTCCTTCGATTTTGACAACACTACGGACGCTCCCTTTTTGTTCAAGGCTAATTTTTTCGATGTTGCCTTCAAATGCTTGAGTTTGTAGCGAGCCATTTTCGTCACTTGCCTGATTCTGAACTTGCAGTACCAATTTACCATTACTTGCTCGAAGGTTGCCGTTTTGACTAATGCTTTCAATGAGCGTACTCCCTTTTTTATTGATTTTACAGCTAAATTTTCCTGTGTTAATCAGGATGCTATCGCTGTTTTCTTCGATAATAAGTCCTTGATTATCAGATTTGTTTTTACCAAGACTTACGCTTAACGCATTGCCTAAACCTTTTTGTGCAGCAATGGCATGGGCAGTCCATTTGATACTACCATCTGGCCAGTAAGCAAGCGGCCATGTTTGCGAATCAAGGACGGTTGCCCCATTTTTTACGACAAAATCACTCCCTTTTTTTACGAGTCCTCGTTGCCATGGTAGTCCCCACGTAATGCCCTGAGTCTGAGTTGGGGCTTGTTGGTCTAACCAGTTTAAGGGAATTTCAGTAGCTCCCTCGTTTGTGTTAGCGAGGGAAAGATTTCCTAAAAAAGGGAGTGAGGCTGTGGTGATAGCCGTATTCTTGATGAAATGTCGTCTGTTAATCATATTATTGTCGTATTATTTTAACTGTTTTGATGGTATTGCCCACACGAAGTTTGAGTAGATACACGCCGTTAGGAATAGGGGATACATTCACTAGTTGAGTCCAGTCACCGCTGGCTTGTTTGCCTAGGTTTTGACTGAGCAGCTCTTTCCCATTGACATCGTAAAGGCTATATTGTACCGTTGAGGGTTCGGTCAGCGTTGTTTTTAACGTAATTGTTTCACCTGTACTTGGGTTAGGGATGACCAAGACATCAATGGCATTGATTTCGGTTTCAATCCCTGTAACTAAATTGCTTGTGATGGTCACAGCCGTCGTGTCACTTCCGCCACGGGTATCGCTAACGATTAATTTAACGCTGAAATTACCTGCTGATTTGAATGTATGGTTGATTTGTTGTCCTGCTCCCGTACTACCATCGCCAAAATTCCAAGCATAGCTAAGGGCATCGTCGTCTAAATCTTTAGAAGCGGAGGCATCGAATGAGACCGAAAAAGGTGCATTCCCTTGTGTGCTGTTTGCCGTCAGTTGAGCTGTTGGGTTATTATTCAAAGCTGTAATCGTAGCGTAAGTGGTATCTTTTGCCCCGTAGTTATCCGTCACAATTAGGCGGGTTTTATACGTACCCACTTTGAAACTGTGCGAAATATTTTGTCCACTTCCGACTGAGCCATCGCCAAAATCCCACGCATAATTCAGAGCTGAGTTTTCGGAATGAATGGACGTGGAAGCATCAAAAATGACAGGTGTTTTTGCTTTGCTTGTATTGGGAGTACTGGTGAATCTGGCTTTCGTGATGCCGGGAATTTCCAGACTTAGGTAATCGTACATTAGGTGATTGGCAATGGCTTGAGTAGAAGGCATTGCCATGGTGATGGTATTTTTTCCTGCAACCAATTTGCTCATTGGAATCGTGATGGTCGATAAGGCGTATTTGGCATGATTGTCTTGACGAAGCAGAGCGTTTCCTTCCGAATTATCAGGATAATAATTGGTAAAACGGCTATTTTCGTTGTTTACATAAATGAATTGACTCGCATGGTCGGCACTCGCATAAGCAACGGTTAAGGTTGCATTGCCCGTGGTTGGTAGTCCTGCTGGAAGGTTAAAATTCAAACGCCAATTCCATGTTTGCAAGCCTTTGGTACTATCTGGATAAGGCGAATGGGCATAGTTCAGCACACTTTGCCAGTTATTGTCTTTGGTATTGTACTCAATGGGATTTTTGAATTGCTTTGCAAATTGATTCCAGATAAAGCCTTCGCAGTAATTGAAATCGCCATTTTTGTATTCTTTTGCCAAGCGGTCAGGAATCCCAATTTCCCAAGCGATTTGACCATTTTTGCGAGGAATATTCCACGTTAACGTACCTAGATTAGTAGTTTTACCTGCGGAAACGCTTACATTTTTAAGCTCAAATTCTCCTGTTGCTCCTGTTTTTAGAGCCGAAAGAATGTACGTCCCAGGTCTAACATTCGGAATGGTAAAATTGCCATTGGCATCTGTTTTTACCCAATAATGGTAATTTTTTGATTCAAACTGCCAATTTTGCTGTGTGTTATTGGCACTATATTGCGTCACGCCAATCCATGCGTTTGCTCCGTTTAAGGTGGATTTGTAAGGGTCAGTTACAATAAATTTTCCCGAAATACTCCCACGAGCGTTTTTAAGCGGATATTCGTCCACTTTATCCAACCATTCATAAGGCCATTTTTTCTTTTCTT
>JBMLRK010000555.1:0-10800 GCA_049241065.1 Spirosomataceae bacterium | reverse complement strand
AAAGTGGTAATAATGTTTTTCGGATTGGATAAACCATGCTTTTCTTCCTAAAAAATGAGCAAGAAACCATTTTTCCAAAAGTCTTCCTGTTCGTCCATTTCCATCATTCCATGGATGTATTTTTACGAAAACTAGGTGAATCATACTGGCAAAAAAGAAGGTTTCTTCTAACGATAAAGTACAATTCAAGAGCGTTTTAATATCCTGATAGAATTTATCCATCTCGGTTTTTACAATCGTTGGCGAAGCTGCGACATATTCAATCCTTCCGTCAGGTGTTGTTACATACATATTTTGTGTACGTATTTGCCCTTGCCGCTGAGCAATAACCAAATGTTTCCCCAGTAATTTATGTGCTTCTTGAATACTGTATTGATTTAGCTCGTTTTCTTTGGCAAAGGTATAAGCACCGTACAAGTCATCTATTTTTTTGGTATAATCGGGTAAAAACTCAATTCCAAATCGTTTGTGTTTGATATACGAATCCAGTTCGATGTCTTCTCCTTCTATTTTACTAGAATATACAGAGGCGACCGACGTATAAAAACTAAACGTATCGGTTGAAATTTCGGCATCATGCAATTCCTCAAAGGCATCAGAAACGCCTTTGGGGAATTGTTGTGTATAAGCCTCTAGTAAATCCGTTGGAAGGATCGCTAATTGAAATGCCATCGTTTTTCTTATGCTCTTAAAATCTGAATAAATACTTCTTCTAATTTAGAAGCCATTCGGATACGGATTTTATGATTTTGTGGGTCAATGCCTTTTGCATTGAATTTTGAAATCCATATTTCTTTAAACCCTAGTTTTTCGGCTTCCGAAATGCGTTGTTCGATGCGATTAACCGCACGGATTTCTCCGCCAAGTCCTACTTCGGCAGCAAAACAGATGGAACTCGGAATGCTAATGTCTTCGTAAGACGAAACAAGGGAAGCACAAACGGCTAAGTCGATACCGGGGTCTTCGACTTTTAACCCGCCTGCAATATTCAAGAAAACGTCTTGATTGCCCAAACGGAAACCACCTCTTTTTTCGAGTACTGCCAATAGCATATTCAATCGTTTGGCATCAAAACCTGTGGAACTTCGTTGTGGCGTTCCGTAGGTAGCAATGGAAACAAGGGACTGAATTTCAATTAATAAGGGACGATTTCCTTCTAAGGTTGCCCCGATGGTAATACCCGAAAAATCTTCCTCTCGTTGCGAAATCAGGATTTCAGAAGGGTTAGAAACTTCTCGTAATCCCGTACCAAGCATCTCGTAAATTCCCAATTCGGAGGTACTTCCGAAGCGGTTTTTAGTCGTTCTCAAAATACGATAAGCTAAATGACGGTCGCCTTCAAATTGCAAAACGGTATCCACAATATGTTCCAACACTTTAGGCCCCGCAATCGCTCCGTCTTTGGTGATATGCCCAATCATAAAGACAGGTGTACCCGATTCTTTTGCAAATTTCATTAACTCTGCCGCACATTCTTTCACCTGAGAAATACTTCCCGCACCCGATTCTACAAAAGAAGAATGCAGCGTTTGGATGGAGTCGATGATGAGAATATCGGGTTCAAAAACTTCAATTTGCTTAAATATATTTTGGGTTGACGTTTCCGTGAGGATATAACAATTGTCGCTTTTATTCTCCAACCGTTCTGCCCGCATTTTGATTTGTTGTTCGGATTCTTCTCCCGAAACATACAACACCTTATGCTGATTGAGCGTCAGGGCGATTTGTAACATCAAAGTTGATTTACCAATACCGGGTTCACCCCCAATTAATATCAATGAACCCAAGACAATACCCCCGCCCAAGACACGGTTTAATTCGGCATCGTTGGTTACAATACGAGGTTGTTCCTGAAAGTCAATTTCTTGAATAGCACGAGGTTTTGCTGCTACTTTTAGCGAAGTACTCACTTTCCAAGAACCTTTTACGGGTTCATCTTTTTGTAACACTTCTTCTACAAACGTATTCCACTCACCACAAGCAGAGCAACGCCCCATCCACTTGGCTGCCTGATAGCCACAACTCTGACAGAAGAAAGAGGTTTTTGTTTTTGCCATAATATGCTAATCTCAAGGTTATGATTGAACGGTAAAGATACACCTGTTTTTGAGAAAATGGGTAGAAGGCTTAATGCTTTGAATCGTCAATATTCTAGTATGAAATATAAAACGAATCTATTTATCTTTGTACCTCTAAACAAATAAACCCCATTTATTATGAAATTAACCTACACGTTTGTGTGCCTTCTATTGTTTGTTTTTACGACTTATTGTCAAGATAAGATAGCATCTAAAACCGTACTTCCTAAAGATACAATGGTTACTCGATTACTCAATTTTGAAAGAGGTAAACTCATTTATAAAGGAACTGCATACAGAAAATGGAAGAAAAAAGAATTGGAGCAAATTTTATTTTATCAGCCAGACACACTGCTTGAGAAAAATTATTACAACTATGTAAATAAGAGGGATTTCTCTAAAATAATAGCCTTTGTTGGAGGCTTTGGTTTAGGATGGAGTCTTGCAGGTCCAGTTATCCTTAGAAAGGAAATTGACCAAAAGCTTCTTGTAGCTAGTATTGGAGTTACAGGTTTAGCTATACTTCTTCAAGCTGTTGCAAAATCTCAATTAAAACAAGTAATAAATATCTACAATGATGGTATTTTAGAACGAAAAGTTTCTTTTAGTCCGCTTATTTACCCAAGCGATTATAATCGGATGAATGTGGGAGTCGCATTGCATTTTTGATAAAAATCCTCTAAAGCCTCAACGAGGCGACATCATCTAGCGATGGGTAACGCCCATTGGAATCATACGTATTACGATTTTCGATGCGAGCCAAGAACGATGTCTATGCAGGATGTCCACCTACGATACTATGGGCGTTACCCATCGTTGAGCGATGTCGCCCTTTCAGGGCTGGGTTTTTGATGTATGTTTGTTCTACAAGCCTCAACGAGGCAACATCCCCTAGCGATGGGTAACGCCCATCGAACATACCACGGACGTTACCCTACAACTACCTATTAAATCCCCGCAACAATCTCAGCTACACGGTCTATTTCCTCGAATGTATTGTAGTAGTGGGGCGAAAAGCGAATAGCCCAATCTACTTGTTTTTTGGTAAAGTCAATAATCGCATAATTTTTAAGACTTACGGCAAAATTGACCTTATTGTTTTTCAGATGGGTAACCACTTCTTCTAACTTTTTATCGGTTAAACGAAAGGTGATAATATTACATAATTTAGAGCCTTTGTCTAATAATTCAAGCGAAGGAATACGGGCTAAATTACTACGAAGCTTGCTTGCTAATTCCTGATTTCGAGCTTCAATGTTTTTGATACCAATGGCATTGACATAACGAATGGCTTCAGTAAGACCTAGGAGCGAAGCCGAAATTTCCTGTGATTCAAAACGTTTGGCACTTACCTGAATCGTGTATTCATCAAAGCCTGTCCAAGTTGCCCCTTTTCTATCAATAAATAAGGGTTCTAAATTGGCGGCTAAGGCTTTATCCGAAACATATAAAAAGCCTGTTGCTCTTGGACCTCTCAAAAACTTTCTACCTGTCGCATTCAGAAAATCACACTGAATAGCTTGTACATCCACGAGCATTTGTCCTACCGATTGGCAAGCGTCTAGCAAATACCAAACGTCATATTTCGCACACAGTTTGCCTACCTCTTCGGCTTGCTGTACAAGACCCGAATTCGTTGGTACGTGTGTAATGGCCACTAATACAGGTTTTTTACGAAGTATTAATTCCTCAAAATCTGCCAAATCAAGCTCGCCAGAAGGTAAATTACTTGCTCGTATAATCTCGATTTGAAAGCGTTTTTGAAGTGAAAGAAAAGCAAGCTGATTCGAGATGTAATCGTCATCCGAAGTTAAAATACAATCTCCAGCCTTAAATGGAATAGCAGATAACGCCTTGTTATACGCATCCGTTGCACTGTATGCGTAGGCGATGTTATGAGGTTGACAGTTCAGTAAGGTTGCCATTTCGGTATAAAACAAACTAATATCAGTAGCTTTTAATGCCTCTAGTTCATAACCACCCATCAATTCTTCTTGTGCCTGATAATCAAGCATTATCTGTGTGACTGATTTCGGAGGAAGAGCAGCACCAGCACTATTCAAGAAAAGTTTATCTTCGCAACCCAGTGTGTCTAATCTAATTTGTTCGATGTTCATGTTTGGTTGATGGTAATGTTGAAAAAAATATAAGCAAGACTTGAATTTTTAAAATTGTCAAGTTTTTAGTGTTCAATACTGTTATTTCTTATAAAAATTATGTGTAATTTGATTTTACGGATACCTAAGAGCAAAATTTAAGCGTTATCTTGCTGTGTAACTAATTACCTCATTCCTCTTCAATTCTTGAACAAAAATTTGGGGTAAGTATAACCAAAATAATACATTATGAAAAAGAATCTAATTTTACTCGTAGCCTTGTTCGCTTTTTCGTTAACAAAGCTAACAGCACAAACATTCCGCTTTGGTCTAAAAGGAGGAATTAACTTTTCTCAATTAAAAACCGATGCAGGCTCATTTAAGGATATTTATGAGCAAAGTACTGCTACAAAAACGGGCTATGTTGGTGGTGTTTTCTTCCGTTTTGGGGACAAAGTATTTATTCAGCCTGAGCTATTGTTTTCGGCAAAGGGTGGTAAAATTAACGCTTTACAAACGCCAGGTTCTCCGCCTGCCAAAACCTTGGACATCGACTATTCAAGTATTGATGTGCCTGTTTTATTAGGTTTCAAAGTAGGCCCTGTTCGACTAAATGCTGGTCCAGTGGCATCGTTCAAGGTATCACAAAGTATTGATGATGATTTGAAAAACTATTCTGCTAATGTAGGCGAATCATTTAAAAATGCTGCTTATGGGTATCAGGCTGGAGTTGGTATTGATATTGGTGCATTCTCTGTTGATTTACGTTACGAAGGAAGCATTTCAGAGGTTTCTGCTCTTTCTGATTTAACAAAAAATGTAACCGCTTCTCAGAAGGGTAAACTCTTTCAGTTGACGGCTGGGCTTAAATTATTCTAGGAACAACAAAAAAGCTTCTCGAAAATCGAGAAGCTTTTTATATCACCTAACCACTAAAATAGTTCATTTAATACATTAATTGTATTTATATCGTTTAGACTACATTGTCTTCATAAAGTTTAATACCTCCTTCTGAAAACCAGTCTTTCTTCTTCTTGAAATCTCCACTCGTTGCCCTGTTTTAAGAACTACAAATAAGTCGCCTTTTGTTTCAATACTTACGAGGTAGTTAAGGTTGATTAAAAATGACTTATGAATTCTCGAAAAACCATTGTCCAATAGACTTTCTTCAAATTCTTTGATGGTCTTAGACACTAATACTTTCTCTCCACTACTCAAATGTACAAAGGTATAATTACTAAGTCCTTCTAGCATCACAATATCACTGATAGAAATATTACTACGTTTTCTATCAACGTAAATATTTTTCGTAACGCTTTTCCTACTGCTAAAGTTATTAAATAATCCGTTAGCAGGTTGTCCTGTATTGTGTGATAAGTTTTTCATGGAAATAATAGTATTATATGGGTAAGTCCTGATTAATTACGACAAAACTGTTAAATTGGATTTTCTAGCTTTGGCTGTTATTTTTATAACGATACAAAGTAAGGCCTTACCCTTGGTTTTTTTTAGCGTAGATTTACGCATTTTACAAAAAAACAGTATTTCTACGTGGTGACTTTACTCGTATTTCTGCGTCTTCCACGCCTTGTCAACTTCTTAAAATTCCTGCTCTTTTTGTTTATCAAATCCTTTATCGGTAATTTTGTGAATTAACAAAAGCTGTTATACCCCAGCTCGATGTGTTAGTCGTTATCAATGAGTTAGATAAGGGCGAACATTGAGGGCTATTCACCAGCATTAATTAAGCAAATAAAAAAATGCTTTCAGAACAAGAACAACTACGTCGCCAGAAGCGAGAAGATTTGATGAAATTGGGTATCGACCCATATCCAGCTCCAACGTTTGAAGTAAACGTGACGGCAGCCGACATTCAACAGAACTACGAAAATAATAAGATTGACTATAAGAACGTATCCATTGCAGGTCGTCTGATGGGCTTCCGTATCATGGGAAGTGCTTCTTTTGCTGAATTGCAAGACGCTACAGGACGTATCCAATTGTATTTTCGTCGTGATGACCTTTGCCCTGGCGAAGACAAAACACTTTATAATACCGTATTTAAGAAATTATTAGATATTGGCGACATCGTGGGCGTAAACGGTTACGTTTTTACAACCCAAACAGGTGAAGTGTCGATTCATGTTACTGAATTTAAGATTTTAAATAAATCATTACGTCCTTTGCCAGTGGTAAAACGTGATGATGATGGAAACGTTTATGATGGCTTAACTGACCCAGAAATTCGTTACCGTCAGCGTTATGTGGATTTAATTGTAAACCCACAAATCAAGGATATTTTCTTGAAACGTTCTCGTGTAATTACGACCATGCGTTCGTTCTTCGATTCAAAAGGTTGGTTAGAAGTGGAAACACCTATTTTGCAACCCATCCACGGTGGAGCATCGGCACGTCCGTTCAAAACGCATCACAATAGCTTAGATATTCCTTTGTATATGCGTATTGCCAATGAATTATACTTGAAACGCCTGATTGTTGGTGGTTTTGACGGAGTATATGAATTTGGTAAAATGTTCCGTAACGAAGGAATGGATAGAACCCACAATCCTGAGTTTACATCGGTTGAATTGTATGTTGCTTATAAAGACTACAATTGGATGATGGACACCACAGAACGTATTTTTGAAGGTGTAGCATTGGCAACAAACGGACAGTCGAATATTAAAGTTGGAGAAAACGAAATCGAATTCGCTGGCCCTTACGAACGTTTGACAATTGCTGGAGCTATCGAAAAATACACGGGAATCAATGTAGAAGGAATGGACGAAGCAACTTTGCGTGAGCATTGCAAATCGTTCGGTATCGAAGTGGATGAAACCATGGGTGCTGGTAAATTGATTGATGAATTGTTTGGTGAAAAAGTAGAAGCAAATTTAATTCAGCCAACCTTCATTACAGATTATCCAGTAGAAATGTCTCCGTTGACAAAGAAACACCGTAGCAAAGCAGGTTTAGTAGAACGTTTTGAATTATTTGTAAACGGAAAGGAAATCGCCAATGCTTACACGGAGTTGAACGACCCTATTGATCAACGTGAACGTTTTGAAGAACAATTGAAATTGGCAGAACGTGGCGATGATGAAGCAATGGCAATGGACGAAGATTTCTTGCGTTCGTTAGAATATGGTATGCCTCCAACAGCAGGTATTGGTATTGGTATCGACCGTTTGACGATGTTAATGACCAATCAGACGACGATTCAAGAAGTGTTATTCTTCCCTCAGATGCGTCCAGAGAAGAAAGCAGAAATGGCTACTAACGAAGAATACGAAGCCTTAGGTGTTCCAACAGCATGGATTCCTGTATTGCAAAAAATGGGCTTTATGACCATCGCAGCCTTGAAAGAAGCAAATCCAAACAAAGTGTTCAACGACTTGGGTGGTATGCGTAAAAAACTAAAATTAGATTTAACTATTCCTTCAAAAGACGAAGTCTTGAAATGGTTTGAATAATCTTCATAGTCATTAATAAAAAAGGAGTCCTCGGTTATTTGCTGAGGACTCCTTTTTTATTAATGTAACTTTTGTCGTCTAATACTATGTTTGAGGCTTATATAGCCTTGTTCAATGTATAAAACGACAAAACCCTTAGCCCGCAGGCTAAGGGTCTCAAGAACGTTCAATAAGATTGATCTTGTAAATAAGAATCCTATATATAGAAAGATAAATTCTGAATTTCAAATTTTATAAATCCAATTGTGAATTCTCAAATTCACATAACTAGATTTTTCTTACGTTAACAGCGTTCAAACCACGTTTTCCTTCAGTTACTTCGAAAGAAACGTTGTCGTTTTCACGAATCACAGATGAGATTAATCCTGTAACGTGTACGAAGATTTCTTCGTTTGACTCGTCATCAACGATAAATCCAAAGCCTTTAGATTCGTTGAAAAATTTAACTTTACCAGTTTGCATAAAAAATAAAAAAAAAGTATAAATAAAAAATAAAAAATGCGATGCTTAGTGATGAACTGCTTCATACACTATTATCCAAAATTGCAAACTGTTGTAAAGTTTTTGAGCGTTTACGTAATTTGAACTTTAAATAAGACAAAAAAAATCCCAGCCCGATTGACTGGGATTTTTTACTAAAAAAGACTATATCTTCTTAAATATTATAGTAATCGATTGTTGTCAGTAAATATAACCACTACAAACAAGTATTACATATTATAATTTCTGCACTTTCACGGCATTTAAGCCTTTCTTTCCGTCAATAGTCTCGAACGAAACAAGGTCGTTTTCACGAATTGTGATACCACCTAAACCTGTAACGTGAACAAAAATTTCTTGTGATGTTGCATCGTCAACGATGAAACCAAATCCTTTACTTTCGTTGAAGAATTTTACTTTACCTGTTTGCATGATTGTAATAAAAAATAAAATAAATAGTAAAAAAATGATAAAAGCGTAGAATGACTTCTACTTAAAAATAGTTGTACGATTCGTAAGTCTTAAAAGTTTAACGAGTTAGTAATCAAACAAAACCAACGCTAAATGCAATCGAAACTATATGAAAAGCTACACCTCTATCCCTCTTTATCTTACGTTCTCTAACTATTCTGCATCAAATGTAGGTATAATTTTATACAATCCTATTTATTTAAGATTATTTTTTTTCTAATTAAGTATTACTACTTTGTACCCCTTGGTTTTTCTATTGTGCTGTTTTATTGATTGATAGACAAGTATTTGGAAGTTTGTTGTCTGTTCTTTTGTTAGCTTCAATAGCCATTTTGGAGGCACTAAAATAGTCATAGGGAGTTCCTTTTTCTGCCCCTCAATCTATCTGAAACCCGTATGAACTACTTCGGTAATTCTGTGTACCTTTGTGGTTCGATACATCAAGGAGGATTCTCAATTTTAGGGCTTCCCGTTTTGTCCCTCACTCATTATTACATCCTTTTGAATTAGTAGAATTATGCAAACGAATTATTATTTTCTGCGTCATCTTTCCCAGCAAATTTCCCAACAAGTTACGGGCTTATATTTGGCAGAATGTTTTTCGCAAGAGAAAGATGAGTTGGTGTTAGGCTTTTGTTCAGAAGGCAAACAATGGAAACAACCTCGTGAATTTTATATCAAAGCGGTGCTGCATCCAGACTTTGCGTGCCTTAATTTTCCCAATGATTTCAGACGTGCGGGACGTAATTCAGTTGATTTATTTAAAGAATTGATTGACCTGTCTGTTTTGTCTGTACGTCAGTTTGTTAATGAACGAGCGTTTGCTTTGTATTTTGAAAACGATTATGTTTTACTCTTTAAAATGTATGGTAATCGCTCAAATATTGTTCTATTTCAAGGAAATGAAGTGTTGGATTTGTTTCATAACAAATTAGTGGCTGATAATAACCTTGATTTGGACACCTTAGATCGTGACTTAGACCAGCATTTTGAAGCCTTTGAAGCATCGAATGGCGATATGTATGCCTTGTTTCCAACATTTGGTAAAGAGATTGCCAAATACTTAAAATCTCAGGAACAAGCAAATGAAGACTTGGCTCAGAAATGGCAACGCATCTCGGATGTGATTCGTCAATTAGACTCGCCGAGATACTTTATCAAGACCGTAAATTTTCAACCCGTTTTATCGCTCATCGAAACAGGGGAGGAGGTTGTCCAAGAAATGGAAAACCCCATAGAAGCAAGTAATGCCCTTTATTATGCTTCGATGAAAATCAATGTTTTTGATAAAGAGGCAGCCACCGTCGTTAAAACTTTACAAAAGCAACAGCAGCGCACACAAACCTATATTGATAAGTGTTATCAACAATTATCGGGCTTAGAAGATGATGTAAAACATGACGAAATTGCCAATATCATCATGGCTAATTTACATGCGATTCCCGAACGTACGGAGGTGATAGAACTGTATGATTTTTATCGAGATAGACCCATTAAAATTCGTCTTAAATCGGACTATACACCTCAAAAAAATGCAGAAAATTATTATCGAAAATCTAAAAACGAACGAATAGAAATTCAGAAGTTAATGGAAAATATTTCGGTGAAAGAAGAACTGCTTGCCGAATTATCTGGGCATATTGAAGCAATCGAGAAAGTGGCAACCCTGAAAGAGTTGCGTAAATATCTAAAGGCAAATTTGCTTGAACCTTCTCAAAAAGAAGTGCTAACTGTGCAGGATTTATTTAAGTACGTCGTTTATCAGGGCTGGGAAATTTTAATCGGTAAAAATGCTAAGAATAATGATTTGCTTACCCAACGCTATGCCCGAAAAGAAGATTTATGGCTACATGCCCGAGACGTATCAGGGTCACACGTGATTATACGCCGACAAGCAGGTAAGAAATATCCTGTTCCAGTGATTGAAAAAGCGGCGGCTTTGGCTGCTTATCATTCTAAAAGAAGAACGGATACGCTTTGTCCTGTGATTGTAACACCTAAAAAATACGTTCGTAAAACAAGGGATTTATTAGAAGGTCAAGTGATTATAGATAAAGAAGAGGTGATTATGATAGAACCGAGTTTATAATGCGTAATGTGTAGTGGTGAACGAGTAATGATGAGTTAGTAGTGTACGAAGGATTGAAAAACGTTTGGGAAATTTAAATTTCGAGACCTAGGGCTTCACCCTAGGCTTAGGTA
>JBMLRK010000554.1:0-1803 GCA_049241065.1 Spirosomataceae bacterium | reverse complement strand
AAGATCCAAAGCAGTTTGACGTAGTAGTAACAGGTAACTTGTTTGGTGACATCTTAACGGATGAGGCTTCTCAAATTGCAGGTTCTATGGGAATGTTAGCTTCTGCTTCAATCGGTGATAGCACAGGTGTTTATGAGCCAATTCACGGTTCAGCACATGATATTGCTGGTAAAGGTTTAGCTAACCCAATGGCTTCTGTATTGTCAGCAGCGTTATTGTTAGATATTTCTTTTGGCTTAAAAGAAGAAGCTCAAACCGTAATTAATGCAGTAGATGCAGTCTTGAAAGCAGGTTTCCGTACAGGTGATATCGCTACGAAAGATACACCTAAAGACATGATTTTAGGTACAGACGCAATCGGTGCAGAAATTTTAGCTCGTATTTAATCGTTTTTCGATAAAATATCTATAAGGGTGGTTTTGTTTAGGCAAAATCACCTTTTTTTATTCTTTAACTTAGGTAAGTTATCTGAATATTGGCACAAATGAAAAAAGTAGTACCTTTGCAGTCCAAATAACATGTTGAGCATTTATGTTTTTAGATAAAATTAAGTCGAAAGAATCAGGAGTCTTATTATACGGTATTACGCCTCCAAAAGCACAAGTCGAACCCGAAAAAGTTGTCGAAATTGCAGAGAAGACTTTGGCACGTTTACACTCGTTAGACATTGATGCCTTAGTAGTTTATGATGTACAGGATGAGTCTGCTCGTACCAGCGAAGAAAGACCTTTTCCGTTCATCAGTGCCCATGACCCTTTTGAATTTGCCAAAGATCATTTACAATCCTTGCAAGTTCCTAAAATTATATACAGACCCGCAGGCAAATTTACGCAAGACGAATTAGCTGTTTGGGTCGAAGACGTGGTGAGCCATGGTTTCTCACCCGTTTTTGTAGGTGTTCCTTCACCTGATTTTGTGCCTTTAACAACACTACCAGAAGCGTATCAGGTATGGAGCAAACACCAAGATTCTTCGGTTATTGGGGCGGTGATGATTCCAGAACGTCACGCCGTGTTGAAAGACGAAGACAAGCGTATTTTGGATAAAATGGCTTCGGGCGTAAGTTATTTTGTCTCGCAATGTGTATTCAACGTCGATTATGCCAAAACGGTTATTGATGCCTTAGTGGCTACTTGCAACGAGCAACAAATTGAGTTACCAACGATTATTTTCACTTTAACGGCTTGTGGTTCAAAGAAAACACTTCATTTTATGGAGTGGTTAGGAATCCATATTCCAGATGAATTAAAAGAAGAATTAAAAGCTTCTGAAAATATTTTGGCTCGTTCGGTAGAAGTATGTTTAACCATTGCCGAAGAACTTATTCACTACTGTAAAGACAGAAATGTACCATTTGGTTTTAATATCGAAAGTGTTGCCATCCGTAAAGACGAGATTGAAGCGTCGATTGCCATGGTCAACCAAATTGGTGGAATGTTGAAAGAACAGGGTTTACGGAAGTAAACGTTAAGTCATAAGATAAAAAAGCGGTTTTACGAAAGTAGAACCGCTTTTTGTTTTTATACGAAAATGCGTATTTCGTCGTTTTTGGTAAAACCAATTTAAGAAATCATGAAGAAAATTCTCTATTTAACATTCATTTTAATCAATTTTCACGCATTAGCATCCGATAATGAAGCGGATAAAATCGTAAAAAAGTACCTCAAAGCGATTGGAGGAAAAGAGCAATGGGAACAGATAAACACCATTCGGATTATCAGGCATGAAGAAGAACGTCATTCAACTATTGATAATACCCACCAAGTGGCGATAAAACGAGAGGTAGGTTTTCGGGTGAGTGGA
>JBMLRK010000553.1:0-8609 GCA_049241065.1 Spirosomataceae bacterium | reverse complement strand
GGTCAAATTGTGGGGTAGAATTAGTGATTATTGTACCATTTCCTTGCTTAAAAGCAGGAAACTCAAGATAGAATGTCGAACCTGCACTGCCAGGGTTTTGAATGTTCGTAATGCTAGTATTTCTGCAACAACGTTCCCATGCAATATAGTAACCTGCGGTGTCATCAAAATTTATTGGTAATAAAATAGCTGTTCCACTATATTTGATTTGTCTTGTTTGAATACGAGTTCCAGTAGCACAGAGTGGATTAGAATAGGTAATTTGTTGGGTGGATACTTTGGGCAAACTTACAATACCCATCATATAATTGTCTCGTTTCCTAAAGATACCGACGGTTACATAAGCATCTTCAGCACCAGGGCTTCCATTAATATCGTCGAAATATAAATTTAAGGTAATTAGGTGCGTAGCATTGCCCACATTCGTTATTGCTTGCATATCAATCTCACCCCCAACTATATGAGTGGCAGTCACATCGAATGTAAGTAGCAATATAAAAAATAACAGATAGATTTTCATAGCTAATTAACGGTAAGAAATATCGCAAATAATACAAAGAAAGATATTTTATTCGTATAAAAAAAAGATGTTTGTATCGTTTTTTTTATAACAAATCGCTTGTACATAATGTATCGACAAATGGGTATGCTGAGCTGACTAGGATTGGTCAGATACACGTTACATAGAGCGATTGCTGAGTCAATATGGAAGATAGTAAGTCTTAAATTATGTGGTTGATTGTTAATTTTCTGGTAAAGTTATTGCAATTTTGTATAACTCGGTTTAAAATTATCTCAATTCGTAGGAAATTGCTTTTTTCATGTTTTAATGACCGAAATTGTATCTAACTAAGATTATATTTTGTAAAATCTTGATTTTTTTAATAACCAATGATTATTTGGTAAAATGCTATTTTCTCCAAAGATTTTTTTGTATATCTTTGTAATAGCGAAATAGGATATTAATTCGTTATCAATATCTTTTATTAGAAAAATAGACTATTTTTTTATTTTTTTGCTTTTTCCCTGATTTGTTGTGTCAAAAATCAACACTTGAAGGTAAAGCGAGCATAACATTAACCTTTACGGTAAATTTAAAAAACAAACCCCATTACCATGACTAACGTTGATAATACAGGGTTGTATCGCAATGAATTTGAGCATGATGCTTGTGGTATCGGTTTCGTAGCGAACATGAAAGGTAGAAAGTCACACAAAGTGGTGGCTGATGCAATTCAAATGCTTATTCGCATGGACCACCGTGGAGCTTGTGGCTGCGACCCTAATTCTGGTGACGGTGCTGGTATTTTAGTACAAATTCCTCACGAATTTTTGTTAGACGAGTGTACTAAATTAGGTATCGAGTTACCTCCTGCTCAAGAGTATGGAGTAGGTATGACATTTTTTCCAAAGGATGCCGCCATCCGTGAAGAATGCAAAGCTATTCTTACCCGTAAGGCTAAACTTGTGGGTTTGGAAATTATAGGTTACCGTGTTGTACCGTGTGATAATTCTGAAATCCAAGGAGCTGAATCTGGTAATACAGAGCCGCAAATGGAGCAGATGTTTATCAAACGCCCTGCAAGTATTACGGATGAGTTGGCTTTTGAACGTAAATTGTTTATCTTCAAACAGTATGCTTCAAGAATTATCAATGAAACAGTTAAGGGAGTAGATAATAAATTCTACTTAGCTTCATTGTCGGCTCATACCATCATTTATAAAGGGATGTTAACGACAATGCAAGTGCCAAACTATTTCTTGGATTTGCAAAAGGATGAGTTTACTTCTGCCATTGCAATTGTTCACTCTCGTTTCTCTACGAATACCTTCCCTGAATGGAAATTGGCTCAGCCTTTCCGTTTTATGGGACATAACGGCGAAATTAACACCGTAAAGGGAAATGCTTCGTGGATGCAAGCTCAATCTTCGTTGTTCGAATCTGAGTTCTTCACAAAAGGAGAAATGGATATGATTTTACCTATCTGTCAGTTAGGTCAATCAGATTCAGCGATTTTGGATAATGCAGTTGAAATGCTTTACATGGGAGGTCGTTCATTACCACACGTAATGATGATGTTGATTCCTGAAGCATGGGATGGTAACGAACAAATGGAAGAATATAAGCGTGATTTCTATGAATATCATGCTGCTATTATGGAACCTTGGGATGGTCCTGCCTCTATCTCGTTCACAGATGGTAAAATCATTGGTGCTACTCTTGACCGTAACGGACTTCGTCCTTCTCGTTATTGGGTAACTGATGATGACTTCGTAATTATGGCTTCTGAAGCAGGGGTAATTGATGTAGATCCTGCTAAAGTAGTGAAAAAAGGTCGTTTACAACCAGGTAAAATGTTCGTAGTGGACATGGAACAAGGTCGTATCATTCCTGACGAAGAATTAAAAGAAACGATTTGTAAGCAACAGCCTTATGGTCAGTGGCTTAAAGAAAATAAAATCAAGGTAGAAGATCTTCCTACTCCAGGTTCAGAATTCCGTGTACCGTTTGAACGTGAATTATTATTGCGTCAACAAGTATTCGGATTCACGACAGAAGATTTACGTATTATCTTGGCTCAAATGGTTGAGACAGGTAAGGAAGCTTTAGGCTCAATGGGTATTGATACACCATTGGCTATTCTTTCGGATCAAGCTCAACACTTGTCATACTACTTCAAACAATTGTTTGCTCAGGTGACTAACCCGCCAATTGACCCTATCCGTGAACGTACGGTAATGTCTTTATTGTCGGATATTGGTGGCATGAAAAACTTGTTGTCAGAATCTCCAGAACACTGTCGTCAAATCGAAATTCGTCAACCTGTGTTAACGAATTCTGAAGTAGAGAAGATTCGTTGGATTGATAATAAAAACTTCCAAACAAAGTCGATTCACATTACTTTTAAAGTAAGTGAAGGTACTGGTCAGTTGAAGCGTTCGTTAGACCGTATTTGTCAATATGCAGAAGATGCAGTGGATGATGGCTACACAATCTTGTTATTAACAGACCGTGGTGTTGACTCTTGTCATGCTCCAATTCCTTCGTTATTGGCTACAGCTGCTGTTCATCATCACTTAAACCGTGTTGGTAAGAGAGCTCAAGTGGGTATCGTTGTAGAAGCGGGTGACGTTTGGGAATCGCATCATTTTGCTACCTTAATTGGTTTTGGTGCTTCTGCGGTGAACCCGTACATGGCATTTGAGTCAATTCGTGGCATGAAAGAAAAAGGTTTATTGCAAGTAGATTATGCTTATGAGAAATTAGAAGCAAACTACATTAAAGCAGTAAATGGCGAATTGTTGAAGATTTTCTCTAAAATGGGTATCTCAACATTACAGTCATACCAAGGAGCTCAAATCTTTGAAATCGTAGGTTTATCGAAAGACGTAGTTGATACGTACTTTACTCGTGCTATCTCACGTATTGGAGGAATTGGCTTAGATGGTATCGAGAAAGAGGCCTTGATTAAGCATAAAAATGGTTATCCAGAAGTAGCCGTTGCAAATCCGAAATTAGAAGTAGGAGGGGTGTATCAGTGGAAACAACGTGGGGAAGCTCACTTATTTAACCCAGAGTCGATTCACTTATTACAGCAATCTACGAAATCGAATAACTATACAACGTATAAGAAGTACTCGAAGATTATTGACGACCAAACTGAGAAATCAATGACCCTTCGTGGTTTATTGAAATTCAAGAAGTCAACGCCAATTTCAATCGACGAAGTAGAACCAATTGAAAACATCTTCAAACGTTTTGCAACGGGTGCGATGTCGTTCGGTTCAATTTCTTACGAAGCGCACACTACTTTGGCTATCGCTATGAACCGTATCGGCGGTAAGTCGAATACAGGTGAAGGTGGTGAAGATCCAATCCGTTTCGAGAAAATGGCAAACGGAGATTCGATGAACTCTGCTATTAAGCAAGTGGCTTCGGGTCGTTTTGGGGTAACAGCTAACTACTTGACGAATGCAAACGAGCTACAAATTAAAATGGCTCAGGGTGCAAAACCAGGTGAAGGTGGTCAGTTACCAGGACATAAAGTAGATGACTGGATCGGTAAAACTCGTGGTTCAACGCCAGGCGTAGGATTAATTTCTCCTCCACCACACCACGATATTTATTCAATCGAAGATTTAGCTCAATTAATCTTTGACTTGAAAAATGCGAACCGTGCAGCTCGTATTTCGGTTAAATTAGTATCAGAAGCAGGTGTAGGAACAATCGCTGCGGGGGTTGCAAAAGCACATGCTGACCATATCTTAATTGCTGGTTATGATGGTGGTACAGGAGCATCTCCTTTATCGTCTATCCGTCACGCTGGTTTACCTTGGGAACTTGGTTTAGCGGAAGCTCACCAAACGCTAGTTCGTAACAAACTACGTGGTCGTGTAACAATCCAAACGGATGGTCAATTAAAGACAGGTCGTGACTTGGCGATTGCTGCTTTATTGGGTGCTGAAGAATTTGGGGTTGCTACGGCAGCGTTGGTAACTGCGGGTTGTATCATGATGCGTAAGTGTCACTTGAATACGTGTCCAGTTGGGGTTGCTACGCAAGATCCACGTTTACGTGCTTTATATTCAGGAAATCCTGACCATGTGGTTAACTTGTTTACGTTCTTAGCTCAGGAATTACGTGAAGTAATGGCTGAATTAGGTTTCCGTACGATTAACGAAATGGTGGGTCAAGTAGATCGTCTTGAAATGAAAGAGGCTCTTACGCACTGGAAATTGAAAAACTTAGATCTTTCTCCAATCTTATACAAACAACCAACTACTTTGGACGTTGCTTTGTACAAACAAGAAGAGCAAGATCACGGTTTAGCAGATCAAATTGACTGGCAGTTATTAGACATTGCGAAAGAAGCAATCGAAAACCAAACAAAAGTAACAGGCAATATCCACGTAATTAACGTTAATCGTACCATTGGTACAATGTTATCGAACGAAATTACGAAGAAATATGGTGCTGATGCCTTACCAGAAGATACGATTCATATCAAATTTGATGGAACAGCAGGACAGTCGTTCGGTGCATTTGCCGTGAAAGGTATTACGTTCGAACTAGAAGGAGATACCAACGATTACATCGGTAAAGGTCTTTGTGGTGCTAAATTGATTGTTTATCCAGACAAAAAAGCTCCTTTTGCAGCTTCAGAAAACTCAGTAGTTGGTAACGTGTCATTCTATGGTGCAACCGCTGGTGAGGCGTATTTAAGAGGTATGGCTGGTGAGCGTTTCTGTGTACGTAACTCAGGTGCTAAAGTAGTTGTTGAAGGTATTGGTGACCACGGTTGCGAATACATGACAGGTGGTTTAGTCGTGAACTTAGGCGATACTGGCCGTAACTTCGGTGCAGGTATGTCGGGTGGTGTTGCGTATATCTGGGATAAAAACAACAACTTCGCTCCGAAATTGAATGGTGAAATGGTAGCAATTGAAGCCTTAACACCAGAAGATGAGGGCATCTTGAAAATGTATATCCAACAACATTTAGACTATACTCAGTCGGATGTAGCAGCATCAATTCTTGAAAATTGGGAAGCATCTTTAGCACAGTTCGTTAAAGTAATGCCTCAAGACTTCAAGAAAGCTTTAGCATCTCGTAGCTTAACGTATGGTCAGGTGTTAGCTGATAAAAATGTCGTGTACAAAGACATTCAAGTAGAGTTAGCTCACTAATCAGAATTTGAAAATGTACCAGCCTGACTACGGTCGGGCTGGTATCTCAACAATACCAAATCCTCCAATTTTCAAATTAATTAAAATGGGAAAACCAACAGGATTCTTAGAAGCAACAAGAGAAACTCCTAAGAAAAGACCCGTAGCAGAACGTGTCAACGATTACAAAGAAATAGATATTGATTTAGGCCCAGAAAAAGTAAAAGAACAAGCAAGCCGTTGTATGGACTGTGGCGTTCCTTTCTGTCATAATGGTTGTCCACTAGGCAACATTATTCCAGAATTTAACGATGCGGTATATGACCAAAACTGGGCTTATGCTTACGAAATCTTATCTTCTACGAATAACTTCCCAGAATTTACAGGACGTATTTGTCCAGCTCCTTGTGAGTCGGCTTGCGTATTGGGAATCAATAAACCTCCTGTTTCGATTGAATATATTGAGAAATCAATCATCGAACATGCGTATGCAAACGGGTTGGTAAAAGCAGATATTCCAGAAAAACGTACTGGCAAAACCGTAGCCATCATTGGTTCGGGCCCTGCGGGTATGGCTGCTGCTGCTCAAATGAACAAAGCAGGTCACACGGTTACGGTATTTGAACGTGCTGACGAAGTGGGTGGTTTATTACGTTATGGTATTCCTGATTTTAAATTAGAGAAAACTGTCGTGAAACGCCGTGTTGCTGTAATGGAGGAAAGTGGTATTACCTTCAAAACAGGTGTAAACATTGGTGTGGACATTAAAGCTGATCAATTATTAGAAGACTTCGACTTAATCATTCTTGCAGGTGGTTCTACGGTTCCTAGATTATTAGGAATCCCAGGTGCTGACTTGAAAGGGGTATATCCAGCAATGGAGTTCTTATCGCAACAAAACAAACGTGTGGGCGGTATTGAAGTAAAGGTTGACCACAGAGGTATGCCTTATAAAGACGGCGAATTGTTGGCAACTGGCAAAAACGTATTTGTTATTGGTGGTGGTGACACGGGTTCTGACTGCGTGGGTACTTCTAACCGTCACAAAGCGGCTTCAATTACACAAGTTGAAGTAATGCCTATGCCTCCAAAAGAACGTGCTGAACAAACACCTTGGCCAAACTGGCCAATGATGTTGAGAACTTCTACTTCGCACGAAGAAGGAGCAGATCGTCAGTGGTCAATTGCGGTTAAAGAATTTATCGGCGATGGAAACGGTAACTTAGCAGGTATCAAAATGGCAGACATCGAACTACAAATCGTAGATGGAAAAGCTCATCAGGTACACGTAAACGAGCGTGAAGTTCCTTGTGAATTAGCTCTTATCGCTGCTGGTTTCTTACACCCACAAAGAGAAGGTCTTTTGGCTCAATTAGAAGAAAAAGGCTTAGAGTTCGACGAAAGAGGAAACGTGAAAGCACACAACTACAAAACAGCGGTTGACAAAGTTTTTGTAGCAGGTGATATGCGTCGTGGACAATCGTTGGTAGTTTGGGCTATCTCCGAAGGTCGTGAGGCAGCTCGTCAAGCAGATATTGCGTTGATGGGTTCTTCAAGATTAGAAGCAAAAAATGTCTCTTCATTTGCCGTAGTATAAGCAAGAAGCATACAAACAAAAAGGGCTATTCCGTGAGGAGTAGCCCTTTTTGTTTGGGGGTATTTTCAACATTACCATTTTTTGTATGGCAAAAATTTTCCGTCAAGCGTGATTTTAATACGGTCGCCTTTCGGGTTTTCTTCTTTGTCGATGTGCATACTGAAATCAATAGCACTCATAATTCCATCTCCCGCTTTTTCATGAATTACCTGTTTAATGGTTTCGCCATATACCAGTACAATTTCATAGAGACGGTAAATAAGTGGGTCGGTTGGAGGCATCAGGGTGAGCGATGCTTTTGAAGGAAATTCTTGCAAGGCTCTTTCCACTTCAAAACCCAAACCTAATAAGTCACATACCTTTTTGGCTTCGTCGGCATCAAAGGTATTTTGCCCTAAGAGAGCCGAAGTCGTCCAAACAATATCCCTTCCAATGGCATCAGCGATTGACTGATAACTAATCCCAACGGTTCTTTTTGCTTCAAGTACAAGTTCTGTACATACGTCTTTATTCATTTCTGTAAAATTGATTTGTGTTGAAAGATTTATAAACGTGAATATAGAAATTGGGGGCTTTCTTATCTCAAGATATTAGAAATGTGTAATAAAAGCAAACGTTAGGACTTGTTTTTAAAGGAAAAATGCAAAATAAGTTGGGATAAAGTTTTGTTAGTCTTAGACAGGATTGAAATCCTGTAATTAACTGGTACTTGATTCCTATCAAGCACCAGTATGGGGAAATACCGATTAGGATTACTCTTTATTTAATATGTCTTGTACTGTTTCTCTCAGTATAGGTATCACTTCTTCTGCAAACCATTCATTTTTGGCTTGCCAAATATTATTTCGGGGTGATGGATGGGGTAGTACAAAATAGTTTGGCAGATAAGCTTCAAAGTTTTTGACGGTCTCCGTGAGCGTAGGTTTTGCCTGTTCTTTTAAGTAATATTTTTGAGCATATTGCCCAATAAGCAAAATCAATTTGAGCTTGGGCATACGGGTTAAAAGCGACGAATGCCAGAGGGGGGCACATTCTGGTCGTGGTGCTAAATCGCCTGATTTTCCTGTGCCGGGGTAACAAAACCCCATCGGGACGATGGCAATTTTGGAGGTATCATAAAAGACATCTTTATCCATGTCCAACCAATTACGCAGATTATCACCACTTTTGTCGTTCCAAGGAATGGAAGTTTGATGTACCACACGCCCAGGAGCTTGTCCAACGATTAGCAACTCAGCGGTTTCGCTTGCCCTGACTACAGGATTAACGCCCATTTCCAGAAATGGTTCGCAGACCCTACATTGTCTGATAGCTACTAAAAGTTCGTCTATTGGTTTCATCGGTA
>JBMLRK010000552.1:6265-9736 GCA_049241065.1 Spirosomataceae bacterium | reverse complement strand
TCACATTTGGGGGAGTTTTTTATAAACTTTGAAAACGAAATACGTTTTGTTTACTAAGCGTGGTGTTTCTTCTTCTTTTTGCCAAGTACTCTAACGCTTACTTTCGCATGGCCGCTGTTAACGATACCTAGCTTCTTAGCAGCTGAATAAGACAAATCTAAAATGGCACTTCTCGAATGAGGGCCTCTATCGTTAACTCGAACAATCGCTTTTTTACCTGAACGCTTGTTGGTTACTTCGATGAGCGTTCCGAAGGGTAATGACTTGTGAGCTGCGGTAAATTTACTACCTGCATATCGCTCACCGTTTGACGTGCGTCTGCCTTCAAATTTTGACGCATAATAGGTCGCTTTTCCACTGAAAACGCTCAATCCTTTTGCTATCATTGTGAATGATAATAACAAACACAAAAACAACATTGAACTTGATTTTAACATGTAAAAAATTGGATGGTGAATTGCAAAGGTACGCTAACATCCTGAATTATACAAACTTATCACTTTACTAGTATTTTTTTGTATTTTATCACCTAGGTTTTGTCCTATATTTTACTGGGCTTTAATCATATAAAAATATGTTTTTCACCCTCCTTTTCTTATTTTTTTATAGGTAACTTTAAGAATAAGGCCGTTTTTAAAATCGGCAAAATAGTCTTATTATTTACAAAAAAACGGTAAAAATGACTGCATTTTCAAGACCTACCTCACTATAATCAGTCATTTTTTCCGAAAAAAAGCATTGGTCTTCTTTTTGTATTTAGATAAATCAGTAGTCCATTAACGGGTAATAATAAATAAATAACCGTTAACAGATTACGGTCAACCGATAACAGTCAACAAATCATATACACAAGGCAATGAACTTCAATAAGTACACCACCAAAACCCAAGAGATTATTCAGCAGGCGGCTTCGGTAGCTACGAATAATGGACAACAGGCTATTGAGACAGGTCATTTGTTACAGGCGATTCTGGACGAAGATGCCAATACCTCTGGTTTCTTGTTAAAGAAAATGGGCGTAAATCAGGTTCAACTTCAACAACGATTGCAAAACATTGTGAATGCCTATCCAAAGGTTTCGGGAGGTACACAACAACCTTATTTAGCCAATGATACCGCAGCAGCTCTTGCCAAAGCAGAAGCTTTGCTAAAAGATTTTCAAGATGATTTTGTCAGTGTAGAAGTATTGCTTTTTGCTATTTTTCAAGGAAAAGACAGCGTTGCTAGTGCCTTGAAAGAAGCAGGAGTAAAGGAAAACTTATTTAAACTTGCCATCAAAGAACTAAGAGGAAACAATAACGTGAAAGACCAAAATGCAGAAGCAACCTATCAATCGTTACAGAGGTATGCTCGTAATTTAAACGATTTGGCAAAATCAGGGAAGATTGACCCCGTGATTGGTCGTGATGAAGAGATTCGTCGGGTATTGCAGATTTTATCTCGCCGTACCAAAAATAACCCGATGTTAGTGGGTGAGCCTGGGGTCGGTAAGACCGCCATTGTAGAAGGACTTGCTCAGCGAATCGTGGCAGGTGACGTACCTGAAAACTTGAAAACGAAAACAATTTATACCCTCGATATGGGGTTATTAATTGCTGGGGCAAAATATAAAGGAGAATTTGAAGAACGATTGAAAGCGGTTATCAAAGAAGTAACCGATGCCGATGGAGAAATCATTTTGTTCATTGACGAAATTCACACGCTGATTGGTGCAGGTGGTGGCGGTGAGTCGGCTATGGATGCTGCTAACTTATTGAAACCTGCTTTGGCTCGTGGAGAGTTACGCACCATTGGAGCAACGACATTGAAGGAGTATCAAAAGTACATTGAGAAGGACAAGGCACTCGAAAGACGTTTTCAGTTGGTAACAGTTGACGAACCTTCTATCATTGATGCCATTTCGATTTTGAGAGGGATTAAGGAAAAATACGAACTTCATCACGGGGTACGTATTCAAGATGATGCCGTAATTGCGGCGGTAGAACTTTCTACCCGCTATATTTCAGATCGCTTCTTACCTGATAAAGCCATTGACTTAATGGATGAAGCTGCCGCAAAAATGCGTATGGAAATCGACTCTGTCCCTGAGGAAATTGATGCTCTTCAACGTAAAATCATGCAGTTAGAAATTGAGCGAGAAGCCATCAGACGAGAAAACAACAAGGAACGGGAAGGCATCATTAGCCGTGACTTAGCAGAGTTGAACGATAAGAAAAACGAATTAATGGCAAAATGGCAAGCTGAAAAGGCGGTTTTGGACAATGTTCGTAAGGAAAAAGAAGCGATTGATAAGTTAAAAATAGAGGCTGAACAAGCTGAACGGGCAGGCGATTATGGTAAAGTAGCTGAAATCCGTTATGGTAAGTTAGTAGAAGCTCAACAACGTTTGGCTCAGATGCAGAACGACCAACACAGCGAACAACCAACAATGTTACAGGAGGAAGTTACGGCTGAAAACATTGCGGAGGTAGTCGCTAAATGGACTGGTGTGCCTGTATCGAAAATGATGCGTGCCGAACAGGAAAAACTACTCCATCTGGAAAGTGAGTTAGGTAAACGAGTAGCTGGACAAGAAGAAGCAATTGAATTAATTTCAGATGCTGTTCGTCGCTCAAGAGCAGGGATGCAAGACCCTAAACGCCCCATTGGTTCATTTATTTTCTTGGGAACAACAGGGGTCGGAAAGACTGAATTAGCGAAGGCCTTGGCAGAATATTTATTCAACGACGAAAATGCCATGGTTAGAATTGATATGTCTGAGTTCCAAGAACGCCATGCCGTAAGTCGCTTGATTGGTTCGCCTCCAGGCTATGTAGGGTATGACGAAGGTGGTCAGTTAACCGAAGCGGTTCGTCGCAAACCATATAGTGTCATCTTGCTAGACGAAATCGAAAAGGCTCACCCAGATGTTTGGAATATCTTGTTACAGGTGCTGGACGATGGTCGTTTGACAGATAACAAAGGACGTATTGCCAACTTCAAAAATACCATTATCATTATGACCTCCAACATTGGTAGTCATATCATCCAAGAAAAAATGGGTGAGATGGAAGGCTGGAACGACCAAATTGTGTTGGAAAAAGCCAAAGAAGAAGTGATGGTTTTGTTGAAACAAGTTGTTCGTCCAGAGTTCTTGAACCGTGTAGATGAAATTGTGATGTTCGAACCGCTTTCTAAAAATAATTTACGTAAAATTATTGAAATTCAGTTCAAACAGATTCAAGAACGTTTACAAGAACAAGGCATCGTTCTGGAAGCAAGCGACGAAGCCTTAACCTTCTTAGCGGATGAAGGCTACGACCCAACCATGGGAGCTAGACCGTTGAAACGGGTATTACAAAGACGTATTTTGAACGAGTTATCAAAACTAATCTTAGGAAATGCGATTCAAAAAGATTCGGTAGTACTTATGGAGTTAGATAGCAATCAGCAATTGCGTTTTGTAAACGTTGCTCCGAAGGAGGTGTAAAA
>JBMLRK010000552.1:0-6165 GCA_049241065.1 Spirosomataceae bacterium | reverse complement strand
GGCTTATGGATGAACGAACGCTATGTCACTAGTATTCATACCGAACAATCCCCTTTTAAAGCTCAAAAGGTAGGAGAAATAAGTACGATTGAAATTTCAACCGTAAACGATACGGTTTCAATAGGTTGGAATTTTCATGAAGGAGAGACTTTGAAAATGATTAAAACAAAGAATGGCTACCAATTAAATCACCTAGAGTCATCACAAACGCCCCTTTCCATGCTCTATCTTAGTCAAGAAAAAAAACTAAAAGTAGGAAAAGAATTTTTCGTTAAAGTTCCTTCGGCTACCACCGAAAACTTTTTAAATACCTTACTATTCAAAGGAAGTTATCAGTTGGGCAAACAAACGATTACCTTTGCCTTAAACGGAAAACTCACAGGCTTAGGAAAAACGCTCTATTATCGTCCACAATTTGATTTTTTAGGAGGAGGCTTACAACAAGACGTAATGTCGATTAGTAATACGCCTGATTTTGAAAAATACACAGACTATTTATATACATTTAAAGGCAATATCCTGACCTTATATCAAGTCAATTGTTTAGAAGGCGATCCACAAACTAAAGAGTGTTACAAAGCAAAAAAAGGCAAAGAAGTCTATCGTTTTATAAAAAAATAGTCTCCTCGAAGAAGGACTATATTTGGCTAAATCTCATAAGCTTGTGTATATTTTTCATTATCTTTGTGTATAAATTGATGGAATTATGAGAACAAACATTGATATAAATGATGATTTAATGGCAAAAGCGATGATTGCTACAGGCTTAAAAACTAAAAAAGCGGTCATCGAAAAAGCCTTGAGTGATTTGTATTACTACTACTTAATACAAGAAATGGAGTCTTTAAGAGGCGAAAATGCTTGGGAAGGCGATTTAGACGATATGAGAACTAATAAAGATAGGTAGCATGATTTTATTCGATACCTCCGTATGGATTGATTATCTCAACAAAAAACAAACAGCTCAAGTAACGGTTCTGGAAGATTTATTTGCTATTAGAGCAAGGGTTTATATCACTCCCACTATTGTACAAGAAGTATTGCAAGGAATTTCAAACCAAAAACGATTTGAAATTACCTCGAAAGTGCTGATGGCTCAGCAAATGTTGGTAATGAACCCCATTGAAGCGGCTCTTGGTGCAGCTAATTTATACCGTTCGCTACGCCAAAAAGGCGTAACGATTCGGAAAGCCAATGATTGTTTGATAGCGGCTTATGCCATCCACTTTTCCATTGAAATATGCCATAACGATGTTGACTTCGACCAGATTGCTCAACATTCTTCTTTGAAAACGACTCCATTGTAATGACCAAGTTTCTGATTCTTCGCTTTTCGTCCATTGGTGACATCGTTCTGACAACACCCGTAATTCGTTGTTTAAAAGAACAATACCCCAATGCCGAAGTCCATTATGCGACCAAAAAGTCGTTCAAAACGCTTGTTGAAAACAATCCGCACATCGACAAGTTTCACTTATTAGAAGATAATCTTAATGATTTGATAAAGTCATTACAGGCAGAGAAGTTCGATTATGTCATAGATTTACACAATAACCTCCGCACTCGTATCATTAAATTACGTTTGGGAAAAAAAGCGTTCACGTTCGATAAGCTGAATTTTCAGAAGTGGGTCTTGGTCAAATTCAAGAAAAATCTGATGCCCGATGTACACATTGTAGATAGATACATGGATACACTCAAGTCGCTAGGTATCAAAAATGATAACAAGGGCTTGGATTATTTTATTCCTGAACGAGACGAAATGCCCATGTCTTGGTTACCCGAAAACGTTAGGAAGGGTTATGCTGTTTATGCCATTGGCGGACAACATGAAACGAAGAAAATGCCTTTTCCAAAAATGGTTGAACTGTGCAAAACGATCCAACTACCTTTGGTACTTATTGGAGGTAAAGAAGACAGCGAAATGGCCGAACGATTGGTAAATCACTATGAAGGGGTCAAACACATACTGAATCTCTGTGGTAAATGTAATTTGAACCAATCGGCTTCGATTATTAAATCGTCGCTCATGGTTTATACACACGATACGGGTATGATGCACGTGGCAGCAGCCTTGAAGAAAAAAACCATTGCCATCTGGGGAAATACCGTACCTGAATTCGGGATGTACCCTTACCAAACGGAATTTATATCCATCGAAAATAAAGAGTTAGCTTGTCGGCCTTGTTCAAAAATAGGTCATAAGGAATGTCCTCTAGGACATTTTAAATGTATGAATGATTTAACGTTTTAAATACCCTTACATATTCAACCACATAGGCTCATAGAAAACATAGTTGTGTAATATATGAAAATTGACTTCTATAAATAGCGATTACTTTGTGCCTACGTGCCTTTGCCAACTTGATGCCTTTGAATATAACCGAAGGAATTGATAGAAAAGATATTGTCATCGGGTTTCATCCACCCCATGCACGTGCTTAATTTTTTACAAAATGACTAAAAAAATAAACATTGGACTTGTCCAAATGTCATGTGTTGCGGAAGTAGAAGCAAACATGGAAAAAGCCATCAAAGGCATTAGAGAAGCAGCAGCCAAAGGGGCAAATATTGTATGCTTGCAAGAGTTATTTACCTCACTTTATTTCTGTGATGTAGAAGACCACGCTAATTTTAATTTGGCAGTAGCGATTCCAGGAACAACAACGGACCGCCTTGCTGCGGTAGCCAAAGAATTGGGCGTAGTCATTGTTGCTTCCTTATTTGAAAAAAGAGCAGCAGGTTTATACCATAACACCACGGCTGTTTTAGATGCCGATGGAACGTATTTGGGAAAATACCGCAAAATGCACATTCCTGATGACCCAGGGTATTACGAAAAATTCTACTTTACGCCTGGCGACGCATCGCAGGAACAAGGAGATGGCGATGGCTACAAAGTATTTGAAACAAAATTCGCTAAAATTGGTATATTAATATGTTGGGATCAATGGTATCCAGAAGCGTCTCGTATTACGGCTTTGATGGGTGCAGAAGTTCTCTTCTACCCTACCGCTATCGGTTGGGACTGTAACGAAACGGATCCGAATGTTAACCGTGAACAGTATTCGGCTTGGCAAACGATTCAGCGTTCGCACGCTGTTGCCAATGGCGTACACGTAGTTTCGGTAAACCGTGTAGGACGTGAAGCAGATCAACAGTTTTGGGGTGGTAGCTTTGTAGCGAATCCGTTTGGGACGTTACTTTATTTAGGTTCGCATGACCAAGAAGAAGTACACGTTCAAGAAATTGACCTTAACAAAACGGAATATTATCGTTCAACTTGGCCATTTTTACGAGACAGACGTGTCGATAGCTATAAACAAATCACCAAACGCTTTATCGACTAATTGTACTTTTTTTACACGACTTGTTTTATTTAAAGATTCCATGAAAATATTGCATGATTTTAGAACTAAATGACAAAAATCACTGTTCAATATGACCGTTTTTTCTATCTTTGCGTAAAGTCTTGTGTGAATTTCATAAATCATTCAAAATAAGGGCTGTTACATTGGTAATGGAGAGGTTTGCTCAACACGACCTAACCACAAGCCAATATTTGTAAAATCAATTATATCAAATGCAAAAAGAAAATATTCGGCTTGAAGTGATGCGCCATTTATCGAAAGATATGGACGCATTCATGAAAGATTATCTTATCTCAATAGATACCAACTGGCAACCAAGCGATTTCCTACCTGATTCATCTAAAGATACGTTTTTTGATGATGTAAAAGAATTACAAGGTGCAGCTCGTGAATTGTCTTATGACTACTGGGCTGTATTAATCGGTGATACTATCACGGAAGAAGCACTTCCTACGTATGAATCATGGTTGATGTGTGTTGAAGGAGTTGAAGCCGTTCAAGGTGGAGAATGGACTCGTTGGGTGAAAGCTTGGACAGCCGAAGAAAACCGTCACGGAGATTTATTGAACAAATATTTATATTTATCTGGTCGTGTCAATATGCGTGCGGTTGAAACTTCTACGCAATATTTAATTGCTGATGGTTTCGATATCGGTACTTCTGGTGACCCATATAAAAGTTTTGTTTACACGTCGTTCCAAGAGTTAGCAACCAACGTATCGCACCGTAGAACAGCTTCTTTAGCAAAATCTGCTGGAAATAGCTTATTGTCTCGTATGTGTGGACAAATTGCAGCAGATGAATTACGTCATGCAAAAGCGTATAAAGCGTTTATCTCTCGTATTTTTGAAGTTGACCCATCAGAAATGATGATCGCTTTCTCTTATATGATGAAGAAAAAAATCGTTATGCCTGCTCACTTCTTGAGAGAAGCTTATGGCGAAAAAGGAAGTATTTACGACCATTTCTCGGATGCTGCTCAACGTTTAGGCGTTTATACGACAAGAGATTATATTTCAATTATGGAGTCTTTATTAAAAGACTGGAATATTGAAGGTATGAGAGGCTTAACTGAAGAAGCAGAAAAAGCACAGGAGTTTGTTATGAAATTACCTGACCGTTTAACAAAACTAGCTGACCGTGTTAAAGTACCAGAACAGTCTTATAAATTTAGCTGGATTGACTAAATTGTAGTGCAACATATCAAAAGGGGAATCGTCGTTAAGATGATTCCCCTTTTTTATATGTTAGCCTTTTACGTCAAAAACATATTCTATACTTATCTAAACTCACTTGTTATCTAGGAACAATTAGCTTACTGAATAATCCAGCGAAGATGGGCCAATCAGATCCCACAAATTACCATACAAATCTGCAAAGACGGTAACTGTACCATAAGGTTGCTGTACAGGTTTCCGCACGATGGTAATTGCTTGGTTTTGTAAATTTTGATAGTCACGGTCAAAATCATCGGTATGCAAAAATAGGAATACCCTTCCTCCTGCCTGATTACCCACTGCTTGCTTTTGCTCTTCTGTAACGGCTTGAGCAAGTAATAAACACGCCCCTTCAGAACCCTTCGGAGCAATGCGTACCCATCGTTTCGTTTCGGACAATGAGGTATCTTCGAGTAAAACGAACTGTAATTTCTGAGTATAAAAAGCAATTGCTTCGTCGTAATCATGTACGAGTAAAGCCATTTGAATAAGTTGTTGTTGCATCGTATTGTTATATAGATGAATGGAATATTCACGGTTAATCTAGCACATTGCAGATTTGATACAAGCTTGTATCTTTGTTTATCTGTCCGAATATTGAGTCAAAAAACGATAATATCATGCCAAAACAAATTTGGGTAACAAATTTACGAGTATTAGCTACTCTTTCTGTCATTTTACTACACGCCTCTGGAGGTGGTATTTTTAACTACAACACCATTCCGCTGTCGTGGTATTGGATTTGCAACCTAACTAACTCCTTCGGTTTTTTTGCCGTTCCTTGTTTTGTCATGTTATCTGGCTATTTACTTTTAGGACGTTACGACGGTAATTTGGTTTCTTTTCTCCAAAAGCGTTTTACCAGAGTTTGGCTACCATTCACCCTCTGGATTGGTATCTATCTAGCCTATCGTATTTTTTATGAACACCGAGCCAATTCTATCAGCACCTGTATCCAAAAATACCTAGGCGGTGATGTCCTCTACGGTCATTTATGGTTTGTCTATATGATTTTAGGAATGTATTTACTAACCCCTTATTTGAGCAGATGGTTAAAAACGGCAACCCAACAGGAAGTTTATTTTTTCCTATTTCTAAGTTTTATTTCTGCTTCCATTTTCCCACTAATCACTAAAATAACGGGCTTTCCCATCAAATTTGATTTACAAAACTTTGGAGGCTACATTGGCTACTACGTAGCAGGCTATGTGCTAGGTAATGCAGACACATCCGCCTATAAAAAGTACTATCCTTTTATTTTTATTTCCGCTTGGCTATTATCTACGTTTGGTAACTATTACGAAACCATGAACCATGCAGGAAAGTATCAAGGCAACTTTTACAATTACCTTAGCCCCAACATCATCATTGACGCTGTAGCTATTTTTCTTACGTTCAAACATTGGCTCAACATAGAAATTTTACCTAAAGTCACCAATCTCTTTGATAAATACAGTTATGGCATCTATTTAGTTCACGAACTAGTGCTACGTCATTTATCTAGGGCATATCACATCAACTGGATTTATAAACATCCCCTTATTGGCATTTCATTACAAACGAGTCTGACCATTGTG
>JBMLRK010000551.1:0-6289 GCA_049241065.1 Spirosomataceae bacterium | reverse complement strand
GAAAATACCCATGAAGATAGAAGTCGATTTAGTCAATGACCAATTAAATACGTTTAGAGAGGAAATAAGATCGGATAAAGGATTTACCCATTTGGCTTTCGTGCAGGCAGCAAAATACTGTTTACAGAAAAACGTCAACTTGGAAGAAGGGTTCTTCTGGGCTGACAAAGCCATTACGGAATCGTATATTGGTACAAGTAATTTCACGACCTTGAGCCTAAAATCGAAGTTTTTAGAAAAATTAGGCAAAACCGACGAAGCAACAGCCCTCATGCAAAAGGCAATTCCTTTAGCAACGGTGATGGAACTACACAATTACGGAAAGGAATTATTACAGGCAAAAAAAGTAACAGAAGCCCTAGTCATTTTCAAATTGAATGATAGTAAAAACCCAAGTGATTATGTGGTAAAAGTAGGCATGGCAAGGGGCTTATCAGCCATGGGCAACTCTAAAGAGGCCTTAAAATACGCCAAAGCTGCTTTAGCTTTATTACCCGAAAATTCCGTCGAAAAAGCGAAGCTGGAAGACATGGTAACAAAATTATCACAAGGAAAAGATGTAAATTAACTCCCGCTGGTCGAGATTTGCAATCTCGTCCCACATGGAAGCTGATTTGTAATCAGCCAAAAGACAATCAACAATATAGCCTAAAACTCCACCACCCTGACAGGGCAAAAAAGCTGCTGTCAGGGTTATCCCAAAGGAATTATTATACATCAGTAACTTTTGAAATCTTCATCATAAAATTAGACCACTAATCGAGATTTACAATCTCGACTAACAATGATATATACCTTTCTCATAAATTTTGTACGCAAGTAAAAACACTGGTAACGGAAGTCTAAACACATAATATCTTGGTAAACAAACTTTTAATTTAACTTTTTATAGAAAAAGTTAAACAAAAAAAATAGACACTTGTTAAACTAACAGAGGTGGTAACGCAACACCCTCGTAAAATTTAACAAAAATGGAACACATGAAAATCGCAAGCGACAATTACGTTGCTTTCACGTTCTTTGTCGGAACAATGGCCATGATGGCTGCATCAGTATTCTTTTTTTTAGAGTTAAATAATACATCTAGCAAATGGAGAACATCCGTTTTAGTGTCAGGTTTAATTACTTTCATTGCGGCAGTTCACTACTACTACATGAGAGGTTACAATTTAGAGACAGGAGATTCTCCTACTTTTTTTAGATACGTTGACTGGATTTTAACGGTTCCATTAATGTGCGTTGAATTCTATTTGATTACTAAAAAAGCAGGAGCTAAAATCGCCCTATTATGGAAATTGATTATCGCATCATTGGTAATGTTATTAACGGGTTATGTTGGAGAAGTGTTAGACAGAAATAGTAGCGTTTTATGGGGTACACTCTCAGGAATAGCGTATTTCTATATTGTTTACATCGTTTGGTTCGGAGAAGTTGCAAAATTATCACAAACAGCTGGCGTACAGGTTGCAAAAGCGACTCGCATATTGGGATGGTTTGTATTGGTTGGATGGGCAGTATATCCATTAGGTTACATGTTGGGAACTCCAGGCGGTTTGTTTGGAATACAGCTGGTTTCTGACCCAGCAGCAGCTTCACACGCTATGGATATTGTATATAACATTGCAGATGCAATCAATAAAATTGGTTTTGGTTTGGTGATTTACGCTTTAAGTAGAAATAGCGAGGATTAAGATTGATGTTTATTGTTTAAAATAGAGGTACATTTTTAATGAATGTCACCTCTATTTTTTTTCAACGCACTTCATCCGTAATAAATAAATCAGATGGCATGGAAAAGTATCCCAATATCACCTACGACTTTCTATTCATTGGCTTAGGTGCAAGCAATAGCCTTATCTTACTATCTTTGATTGAAAAAAAGCAACTCAAAAATAAACGGGTTGCCATTTTCGAAACCGAAAGTAAAGCTATTAACGACAAAACTTTTTGTTTCTGGGCTGCCCCCGATGATTCAATTGTAACAAATCTTGCTCCAATCATATCACATTGCTTCACTACAATTCAAGTTAATCAATCTCCCGTACAACGAATTGACCAACAACCTTATCACTACATACGAAGTATCGATTTATACAACCATACACGAGAAATTCTCACCACAGAGCAAATTGATATGTATCAAAAAGGTGTAAATAGTATCACGTATGAGGATGATTTCTATTGGATTCACACAGATAGCGATAACTATAAAGCTCATTATATTTTCGATAGTCGTCCACCAATACTAGACCAATCAGATAAAAAACAAGTTTATTTACACCAATCTTTTTATGGACTACATATCAAATGTAATCAAGATATATTTGTAAAGAATACTTTCGAAATGATGAATTTTGATGTAGATCAACACGAATATACCCAATTTATGTATGTGATTCCTTTTTCGACTAACGAAGCATTGATTGAACTAACACGTTTTGGAGCAGATAAGATTGAAAGAACTTATGCCTTAGAGGTGTTGGATAAATTCATTGCTAGAAATTTTGGAAAATATGAGCTATTAGCAGACGAGTCGGGATGTATTCCAATGACCACCTATATAAATCCCCCCAATCAATTCGAGGGAGTTTTACATACAGGGGCAAGTGCTAATTTAATTAAACCAAGTACTGGTTATGGCTTTAAAAATATGCACGCATTCGCACAGCGTGTAACCAAGTGTGTAGAATCAAATACGCTAAAAAATTTCAATACGATAGGACTCCATGCTAAAAAACGTTTCAAATTTTACGATAAACTACTCTTGTTGATTTTATTACATTGGCCGGCAAAAGGAAAATTGATTTTTACACGTCTGTTTGAAAAACAAACTGTCTTAACTATTTTTTCATTTTTAGATGAGAAATCGTCACTTTACCAAGAGGTTAAGATATTCGCTTCTCTCCCTATATTACCTTTTCTCAAAGCATTGCTCCTATATCTGAAAATCGAGGAATGGATGCGTTATATCTATGCTTTTGTTATTGTCATAACTTACTTAATTTTATCTAGTTGGAACAACCAAATAGCATCCTATTTTGGCTATATTTTATTGGTAATCGGACTTCTGCTGATAGGTATTCCTCATGGTGCATTAGATCATATCCTTTCGAAAAATAAGGAAACACGCTTAATTAATTTTATAGCCAAGTACGTATTCATAATCCTACTCTATTTTATTATATGGCAACAATATCCAGTCATTGCATTATCAATTTTTATACTCTACTCCTCTTTTCACTTTGGTGAATCTGAGTTGATAGACACAAACAAACAGATTGATACGTTCAATAATTACCTCCACGCATTTCTACTTGGATTAAGCATCCTACTGTTTATCATTTTTAGCCACCTAAACGAATCTCTCAGCATTATTTCTGGGCTAGTTTCCGTTGCTAAATTAGATTCGCTCAACGTTACATTCATCACTCCAACGGCTATCATTCTTTCCCTAAGCTATCTTTTAATACAAAGTATATTGTCAAAAAAGGGGTCTTACATTGGCTTAATTTTTCTTCTATTGTTGGGAGTCAAAATTCCATTGATGTTAGCGTTTGGTCTTTATTTTATTTTTCAACATAGCTTCAATGCTTGGCAACACTTGAAATCTGGACTCCAGATGAGTTCGCTACAATTGCTTAAAAAATCCTCACTTTATACCATTGCAGCCTTACTAATGCTATTGTTCATTATTATTTTTGACTACAAAAAAATCATAAACATCAATAGCTTATGGATTAACTTTTTTATTTTCATTGCTTGTATTAGCTTTCCTCATTTCGTTTTAATGCACATCTTCTATAAAAAGAATTTGTAATCAGCCAAAAGACAATTTAGAAAATGGCATGACCGAATATCAAGTAAGTACTCATTAAGAAATAGCTTATAGTATTTGTTGCATCAGAACATAGCATAAACTATTAACTATCAGTAGTTTATCAAAATTTTTGAACATTAAACTTTAAACTGACAACTACTTAATAGCTTTTTGTACTATAGATTAGCCTAATCATTGTCACTATTCATTGAGGTAATCACGAATCCAAAACGATAAAAAAAATAGACTGTTTTACACTTCTTGCCATAGGACAAGATTTAATATGATGCGTGGGTATAGCTTTGTATCATTAATAACAAGTTAAACACGAACAACATCATGGAAAAGACAGTAATAACAATGCTAGAAAATTTAAAAGAAAAAACAGGTCATTCATTAGAAGAATGGAAGATGTTAATCTCGGCACAGGGTTGCTCTAAACACGGAGAAATTGTGAAGTTTTTGAAAGAAACGCACCAAGTTACTCACGGATATGCTTCTGAAATTGCGTTAAAAGTATTAGGTTCTGATGCCGATTCTGCGACAGACACTGATGAATTAATCGTTAGCCAGTACAAGGGAAAGGAACATCTTAAACCTTACTACGACAAGTTAATTGCCGAAATTATGAAGTTTGAAGGGGACTTTGAAATTGCTCCAAAGAAGGCTTACGTTAGCTTAAAAAGAAAGAAGCAATTCATCACGTTGAACCCAGCCTCTAAAACACGATTTGAAATTGGTTTTAACTTGAAGGGAATCGAAGCAAATGGTAAACTGGAATTAGAGAAACCCAACGGTATCTGTTCTCACAAAATCAATCTTACCGATATTACTGAAATAGACCAAGAAGTGATTGATTGGATCAAAATGGCTTTTGATAAAGCGGTATAATCCTTTCATAGTTCTACTGTATTTCTTACATCACTAGACCAAGCTGCCTAAACCTGACAGGACTTCATAACACTGTCGGGTTTAGGCTTTTAACTGGATACTAGTTTGACCAATCTCTTCCTAACCTAAGTTCTCATCCAATAGTTGTGGTTAGTCCATACACTTTCTTTTATCTCCTAAAACAATTAACTTACACAAAAAACATTCTCGTAAGTGTCCTTATAAACAAACTAAAAATGGCATCTGTTGAAATTACTAAAGTAACACTCAATAATCTTGAACAATTACAAGCCATTGGCAGACGAACCTTTCAAGAAACCTTCGCCGATTCAAATGAAGAAGAGGACATGAATAAGTACTTAGATACAGGTTTTTCTACCGAAAAATTAACCACTGAGTTGAACGACGAAAACGCCGAATTCTATTTTGCAAAACTGGATGAGGAAGTAATCGGCTACCTAAAACTGAACGCTGGAGCTTCTCAAACGGAATTGAAAGACAGCAAAGCCCTTGAAATAGAACGCATTTATGTAGCAAAAGAATTTCATGGAAAAAGCGTTGGGCAACTCCTATACAACAAAGCGATTGAACTTGCTAGGCAAAAAGAAGTTGACTATGTGTGGCTAGGCGTTTGGGAAGAAAACCCAAGAGCAATTCGCTTTTATGAGAAAAATGGGTTCGTGGCCTTTGACAAACATATTTTTAAACTGGGGAATGACGAGCAAACCGATATTATGATGAAGTTACAACTGAATAAAAACAACGGATAAAGATGAGTAAGCCAAAAGTAAAAATCTGCTGTATTAGCAGTATTGACGAGGCAAGAATTGCCATAGAACACGGTGCCGCTGCTATAGGATTGGTTGGACAAATGCCCAGCGGCCCAGGCATTATTGGAGACGAACTCATTGAGCAAATTGCCAAAAGTGTTCCTCCTCCTATTGCGACTTTTTTACTAACAAGCGAAACATCGCCACAGGATATTATTAGGCATTATAAGCGAGTGAATACATCTACGATACAATTAGTAGATGCCTTAGAAAAACGAGAATACGAAGCCATTCGAAAAGAACTCCCTCACGTAAAATTGGTACAAGTTATTCATGTGATTGATGAGAATTCGGTCAAAGAAGCCATTGAAATATCGGCATTTGTCGATGCTATTTTGTTGGACAGTGGTAACCCCAATTTATCTGTTAAAGAATTGGGAGGCACAGGTAGAACGCACAACTGGGAGTTAAGTACAGAAATCCGAAAAGCCATTTCCATTCCCTTATTTCTTGCTGGTGGTATCAACAAGGATAATGTAAAACAAGCCATTGAAACGGTTCAACCCTTCGGAATTGATTTATGTAGCAGTGTACGAACAGATGGAAAACTTGACCCAAAGAAATTGAAAGATTTTTTTGAAGCAATTGAAAGATAAATTTTATAGTGACTTCACTGGACGGGATTAAAAACCCCGTCCCACCTAATAACTACCTTATAATCAAGATAAAGCTCTCCCTATTATTTCCTAGACTTCTTGAAAAACAAACTCTTCTTTTAAATAATACTTCACTTTTTTTCGTTCTCCAGACA
>JBMLRK010000550.1:0-6543 GCA_049241065.1 Spirosomataceae bacterium | reverse complement strand
AATGGCTTCTATCTTGAGATAATTTCTCTTGAGAATTAAATGCTAAAAAACCTGATAAATTTTGAAATTTGTCAGGTTTTTTAGCTTAGAAGACATCTGGTTTACAAAGACCCTACACGCAACGGATTAAAATCAGTTGACCCTTTTAACAATATCCAATCAATTTATATATTAAGAACCCAATCCATTCGTGTACAATAAAATAAGACTGATGAATCCGTTGTTCACGAGGCATTAAAAGTGAATCTAGCGTTAGGGAAGTAGCTTCTCCGATATAACAGGTTCCAAAATAATCAGCCTTCACCCCTGCTTTCTCAAAACAGCCTTTTACTCTTGGTAAATGCCAAGCAGTAGAGAAAACAAGAAAGCGTTTGCCTAAACTTGGATTCTTTTTCAGAATAGCCGCTGTAAAAGTGGCGTTCTCATGGGTGTTTCTCGCTTTGGTTTCTAATACTAAATCATTCGGTTTGACACCCAACTCAATCAATAACTTAGCAACCTCTCGGGTTTCATGGGCAACGTCTTTTCTCATTACTGCCAAATCGGTGCTTCCTCCTGTTATCAAAATTTTCTTTATTTTGCCCATTTTGTATAACCGAAGGGGCTGCAAAAAACGGTCGGCATTTTCTCCTACAAAAATTTCCTGACCAACTGGCCTACGATGTTTAATCATACCTCCTGTCAAAATAACACCTACATCATAGGGTTCTACAAGGGTACTTGCATCTGTGGGAGGATACTCATAAGCTCTCAAAACTTGATTGACCAAAAAGCCATTGCCAAAGAGCATAATAAGCACTATTCCTAAACCAATAAAGGTTTTAGAAAGCCCTTTATTGGCTTTAAAAAATGCGTATAACAAACATAGTAATGCCAAAGTTATAGGCATTAATAAATAGAAAATAACTTTAGAAAGTACGTAAAACATAGCTTGTTAAGATTCAGTTTTGACAAATTTCAGAAGAAGTTGGTGATTAGACAAAATAAACCCTGACAGGGTCGTTGACCGCTGTCAGGGTTTATTTTGTCTCTTTCTTGATAATATTAATCGTAATTCAAAACAGGAGCTAACCAGCGTTCGGTATCCTCTAACGAGTAATTGATACGTTTTGCATAATCCTCTACTTGGTCTTTGGCAATTTTACCTAAACCAAAATATTTGCTATCTGGATGAGAGAAATACCAACCTGAAACAGCACTTGCAGGATACATAGCAAAGCTTTCTGTTAAGATAATTCCTGTTTTCTCTGCTTCTAACAAGTCAAACAAACCACGCTTTTCGGTATGGTCTGGACAAGCTGGATAGCCTGGTGCAGGACGAATACCGTCATATTTCTCAGAAATCAAATCCTCTACACTTAAATCCCCTTCGTTTGAATAGCCCCAGAATTCCTTACGAGTACGTTCGTGCATTAACTCTGCAAAGGCTTCGGCTAAACGGTCGGCAAGAGCTTTTACCATTATTGAGTTGTAATCGTCATTTTCTTTGTCATACTTCTCAATCAAGGCTTCAATACCAATCCCTGTTGTTACCGCAAACGCTCCGACATAGTCAAGCTCTGATTGTCCATCGGCAGGAGCAACAAAATCGCTTAAACAGATATTTGGTAAGCTCGACGCTTTTTGTCCTTGTTGGCGTAAATGATGTAAGGTTGTTCCTTTTTCTAACAAAGGAGAAACCGAAGCCACAGGAATTCCATTGAAGTATTTGTGTGAGCCATGTTTATCACAAGCAACCTCTACAAGCCCATTTGTCGAACTAACTGGATGAACTAAAATGTCGTCATCACAAGTTCCCCCTTCGGGGGTTAGGGGACTGCTATTTACTGGATAGAAGCCAACGACTGCACGAGCTGTCAGTAATTTATTCTCAACAATATCTTTTAACAATACCTGAGCATCATCAAATAATTTGCGAGCTTCTGCACCTACTACTTCATTTTCAAAAATCTTCGGATATTTACCCGAAAGTTGCCATGTTGCAAAGAATGGAGTCCAGTCGATGTAACGAGCAATTTCTGCTAAATCGTAATTATCAAAATACTTATTACCCAAGAATGCCGGTTTTTTCGCTTTGAAATCCGACCAGTCAATTTTCACTTTATTTTCACGAGCTTTTCCAATGGCTACGTAATTCTTATCTTTCTGACGACTAGCATGTTCTGTTCTCAAACGAGCGTATTCTGCCTTAATTTCATCATAAATTTCCTGATGCGTTTGGTCATTCTGCATTAAGCGACCAGCCACAGGTACACTTTTTGAAGCATCCAATACGTGAATAACAGGGCCAGAATAATGTGGGTCAATTTTCACGGCTGTATGAATACGAGAGGTTGTTGCTCCTCCAATTAACAATGGAATTTTGAAGCCTTGACGCTCCATTTCTTTCGCAACCCCCACCATTTCATCCAAAGAAGGCGTAATTAAACCCGATAAGCCAATAATATCGACGTTGTGTTTTTTAGCTTCTTCCAAAATCACATTCGTAGGAACCATCACTCCTAAGTCGATGATTTCGTAGTTATTACATGCTAAAACTACCCCAACGATGTTTTTACCAATATCGTGTACATCACCTTTTACGGTAGCAAGCAGAATACGTCCAGCCCCTGAGCTAGCCCCCTCCGCCCCCGAAGGGGGAACTGTTTGAAGGGTGAAGAGAATTTTCTCCAAAACAGCTTCTAGATTTGTTAATACCTCTTCATTCGTAAACCGAATCACACGATACCCTTGTCTATTCAACCAGTTTGTTCTTTCTACATCAGAAGTCTGATTTTCTGGAAGTTGATGAATAGAACCATCTATTTCAATAATCAAATTGAGTTTTAAACAAATAAAATCAGCAATGTATGAGCCAATAATATGTTGTCTTCTAAACTTATATCCTTCTAATTGTTTCCCACTCAACGCATTCCATAACGTTTCTTCTGCTGGAGTTGGCTGATTTCTCATTCTCACTGCAAACTCTTTCAAAAGACCATACAAGGTAGGGTCTGCCGTTTCCCATTCTTGCGTCGTTTTTACTCCCCCTTCGGGGGTTGGGGGGCTGTTTCGTAGTTTCTCCTCCTCAATAAACGGCAGTAAATACGCTACGGCTTTTTTCATTACCCTTGCCGATTTTACTACCTGAGGTAAGAACATTTTACCAGCACCAAACAAATCTCCGACCACGTTCATACCGTCCATCAATGGGCCTTCAATTACGTGTAGCGGTTTGTCTGCCAACTGGCGAGCCTCCTCTGTATCTTGGTCAATAAACTCGGTTAATCCTTTAATTAAAGCATATTCTAAACGCTTTCCAACAGGTTCGTTTCTCCAAGCATGATCGACAACCACTTCTTTGCCTTTTGATTTCACCGTTTCGGCAAAAGTCACCAAACGTTCTGTGGCATCGTCACGACGGTTTAACAATACGTCTTCGCAAAGCTCCAACATATCTTTTGGAATATCGTCATAAACACCCAATTGAGCCGCATTTACAATCCCCATGTCCATCCCTGCTTGGATGGCATAGTACAAAAATACGGTGTGCATGGCTTCACGCACGGGTTCATTTCCACGGAACGAGAACGAGATATTAGACACCCCTCCCGACACTTTGGCATACGGTAGGTTTTCTTTAATCCAACGAGTGGCATTGATAAAGTCCACCGCATAGTTGTTGTGTTCTTCTAAACCAGTGGCAACCGTTAAGATATTCGGGTCAAAAATGATGTCCTCCGCAGGGAAACCCACTTCGTTCACCAAGATGTTATACGCTCTTTGACAAATTTCAATACGACGTTCATACGAATCTGCCTGACCAACTTCGTCAAAAGCCATTACTACCGCAGAAGCCCCATAACGTTTTACTTTTTCTGCCGATTCTCTAAATTTATCTTCTCCTTCTTTTAACGAAATAGAGTTTACAATCGACTTCCCTTGTACACACTTCAAACCAGCCTCAATTACTTCCCATTTCGAAGAGTCAATCATAATTGGCAAGGTTGCAATGTCGGGTTCTGCCATCAACAAGTTCAAGAAGGTTTTCATGGCTTCTACCCCATCAATCATCCCTTCATCAAGGTTCACGTCAATTACTTGAGCTCCTCCTTCTACTTGCTCACGAGCAACGGCAATAGCCTCTTCGTATTTATTTTCACGAATCAAACGAGCAAATTTCTTTGAACCCGTAACGTTACAACGTTCTCCAACGTTAACGAAATTCGTCTCTTTTGTAATTTTAAGCGGTTCTAAACCCGATAATTTCTGAATGTGCGTTGGTTCAGGAATTTCTCTAGGTGGATATTTTGCAGCTACTTTCGCAATTTCTGCAATGTGAGCAGGGGTTGTACCACAACATCCACCGATGATATTCATAAAACCACTTTGCAAGAATTCCTCCACAATCACCGCCATTTCAGTAGGTGTTTGATCGTATTCTCCCATCTCGTTCGGCAAACCTGCATTCGGGTGAGCAGATACCAAGAAAGGAGCTTCTGTTGCTAAAATTTGTACGTAAGGACGCATTAAATCTGCCCCTAATGCACAGTTCAAACCAATTGAAAGTAAATCAATATGCGAAACAGAAGTTAAAAAAGCTTCCGTCGTTTGTCCAGACAAGGTACGTCCAGAAGCATCGGTAATCGTACCCGAAACCATTACTGGAATTTTAGCATCCGTAACCGCTAACGGAGCAGTCGAATTATCTTGTTTCGGAATCGAATGGCTTTTTAACGGACGAATCGTACCACGAAGTTTATCTGTCTGATACAAATCAATGGCATATAAAGCCGCTTTTGCATTTAAGGTATCAAAGATAGTCTCTACCAAAAGTACATCAGCACCACCATCTACCAAGCCTTGAATCTGCTCGTAATAAGCATCTACCAATTCGTCGAAAGAAATAGCACGAAAACCAGGGTCATTCACATCGGGAGAAAGCGACAAGGTACGGTTTGTTGGGCCAATCGAACCTGCCACATAACGAGGTTTATCAGGGTTTTTAGCCGTATATAAATCTGCCACTTCACGAGCAATTTTTGCCGATTCGTAGTTCAACTCATACACATAATCTTCCATGTGGTAATCCGCCATGGCAATCGATGTACCCGAGAACGTATTGGTTTCAGCAATGTCCGCTCCTGCTTCAAAATATTTAGCATGAATCTCCTTAATGACTTCAGGTTTCGTAATCGAAAGCATGTCATTATTCCCTTTCACCTCATGCGGAAAATCACGGAATTTTTCGCCACGATAATCGGCATCCGATAATTTATATTCCTGAATCAACGACCCCATGGCTCCGTCAAGCACAAGGATTCGTTTTTTTAATACCTCTCTGATATGTGGTTTTACGATCATATTGTATGTATAATTATGAAGAAATCGAACTTCGGCTATTGGCTTTCAGTTATCGGCTTCCTGACTATTTTCGGATGTTACTGACCTTAAAGCAATTGCAAATTGCTAGCTAAATTGCCCACAAAACTACTAAATTGTTCGCTGTTTTGGTTGAATTTGTGATTAGATAACACAAAAGTACAGGATTTTCATCCCAAAAAGATAAATAAATTAATTATAATTAGTATTTTGGATAATGTAACTGCATTTTTTCATACATTTAGATAATAAATACTAAATTTAGCAGTTAACTACCTAAAACGAGATAAAATCTCTTTGAAAATAACGCTTATGAAATTAGATTCCATCGACAAAGAAATACTGAAACATTTACAACAAGACGCTCACCTGACAACCAAAGAGCTGTCGAGCCGTTTGAATTTATCGCCTACCCCTGTTTATGAGCGGGTACGTAAACTCGAAAAAGAAGGAGTCATTAAAGCCTACGTGGCCCTAGTTGACCGTGAAAAAATAGAAAAAGACTTAATGGTATTCTGCTCGATTCGGTTGAAAGAACATGCCAAAGAAGCAGGGGCAAAATTTGTCCAAGAGATTGTCAGCCTATCCGAAGTAATGGAATGCTTTAACATTTCGGGCGACTACGATTTTATGTTAAAAATCGTCGTAAAAGATATGCGAGAATACCAAAGCTTTCTGATGAACCGACTAGCCGCCCTCGACAACATCGGCAGTACCCACAGCATCTTCGTCATGAGCGAAATCAAAGCTGAAACGGCGTTGGAGGTGTGAGGATGACCGGTTTTGTATAATCGTTAGCTGATATTTTATAGAGAATACTCAATAACAAATTCAATATGACATTAGAACAATTCTACAATGAAAATTATGTATTGTCAGACGGTAACATTTTATCAATACATATTGACAACCAAAATGGTACAATTATAAAAGTAGTAATTTCAACAGTACAATATTTAAAGAAAGATAAGTATAGAAAATGTACTATTTTGCTAACTTTTAGTCAGCTTGTGGAAGTGAATATTTTTGGCAATTCCGATATTTTAGGAAACTATACAGATATTACGATTTTAAAACTAGACGACGGAAATTTTTATGTCTCATTTGATCCGTATGCAAACACTAATAAACAGCATGAAAACGATAATAATATAATAATTTCAGAGAACATTGAAATAGAAG
>JBMLRK010000549.1:0-6761 GCA_049241065.1 Spirosomataceae bacterium | reverse complement strand
ATAGTCCTGTATTTACTCCAACAAAAACATCAAAAGTGTTAACCAATGGAGTTGTATTACCGACTGGATTTGATACTGCTACTTATAATGGTGCTTTTGATGGCACAACAGATTGGACTGCTAAGTGGACTAACTTTAATCCACAAACTACTGAGTATTAATAAAATAAAAGCTTCTTCTCTTTCTTCGGGAAGAGAAGAAGAGTCCGAAAGGATTTTTCATATTGGTGTAGTTAGAAAAGGTCGATGGCTCTGCTATTGACCTTTTTACTGTTTTAACGTCATTATCATTTTAGAAGCTGGGTCTGGTTAGCGTAAATGTCGTCTTACCTCCTTTACCCATACCGTATAACTGCTTGATTTTAAGTGAATACTATCTCTAGCGAAAGTGGGATTTAATCCTTTTTGTTTCGTCGAAAATAAAGAATTAATATCAATAAACGTGCAGTTTTTTTGCTCAGAATAGGCTTTTAATTGCTGATTTAAGGCTAAAATAGTCTGATTGAGTCTTGGATTATTAGTAGTCGTCAAGATGCTGTTAATAATAACTCGTACTTGCTTTTCCTGCAAAAGAGCGATGATTTGTTGATAGTTTTGGAAGATACGTTGCGGAGGTATGCCCGATAGTAGGTCGTTAATTCCACCATTGAGGATACAGATTTTAGGGGGATTATTCAATTCTCCTCGTTGCAGATTCCAAAGAAGGTGTTGGGTAATTGCACCGCCAAAGGCATGGTTGCTAAGGTCATTGCGGTGGAGTAGGAGTGACCAATTTTCTTGAGCAAGCATGGAGTCGCCAAGTACTAGAATGGTCGTATTTTCAGAAGGGAAGAAACGCTCGTATATTCGGTTACGAAAAGAATATACGAGCGTTCCGCCTAATAGTAACAAGAAGATGTTTAAACCCAGAGAAAGGCTTAACATCCAATGAGTTTTTGAGGGAAATTTTCGCATACTTATGCTTGTCCCATTTCAGAGGCAATCGCTGTTCTGGCAAGAGCAACAACTTCTTCTGCCGTTTTTCCTTTGGGGTCAATTGGTTCTAAGCTTGTCCATGATAGAGCCTTGAAGGTACGAAGTGGGAACGGTTTGCTATTAATGTCAGAATTTCCTTGAATCGCAACAGGAACAACCAACGCACTAGGACTACGTTTTAGTAGGGTAGCAACGCCACCGATGGCAAAGTCTTTAAGTTGTCCTGTTTTTGAACGAGTCCCTTCAGGAAAAATAACAGCCGAATACTTAGTAGTTTCAATGTGTTTTGCCAAACGAGCAATTTCAGCTACGGCTTGTTTCCCATCTTTACGGTCAATCAGGGCTGCTCCACTTTTTTGTAAGTTATATGAAATTGAAGGATAGCCTTTTGCTAGTTCAATTTTAGAAATAAAAATGGGCGTATTTTTATGAAAAAACCACGTAAGTCCAAGAATATCAAACATACTTTGGTGGTTGGCAATAAAAATGATGGGTCTGTCAGTAGGAACTTGAAACTTAGGCATAAAACGAGGATGAACTCCAATAAGCCACATTCCATAGAGTAAAAAAGCATTTAAGTAATGTGAGGTAACCAATTGAGCTCTTTTGCCAAATACATGGAAAGCAATCATCTGTGCTACATGAAATATCAGTAGCATTAGCCCGAAATAAAGGTAGTAAATAGCACTAAGGATATAGTCAAGAATTATTTTCATTTGATGATATTTATTAATTTACAGGGTATCTGTTGAAACGACTGGGATAGAATGGACGTTTCTCTGATTAGTAATACGCATTAAACCACGTAATTAAATTAAGAAGGCCTCGTTGAACGAAGCCTTCTTTCTACTATTAATATGCTCTTGCAAAAATCACACGACGGCTAGAAGGGTTTCCTGTAAGAATACATTTTCCTTCTTCTTCCACAGCATCCAATGGAATACAACGGATTGTTGCTTTGGTTAATTCTTTGATTTTTTCTTCTGTTTCTGGCGAACCATCCCAGTGAGCTGAGATAAAACCAGCTTTTTCGTCTAATGTTGTTACGAAATCCTCCCAAGTATCAATCACGTGTGTATTGGCTGCACGGAAATCGAAAGCACGTTGGTAAATATTTTCTTGAATTTCGTCCAATAAGTTGCTAATCGTTTCCACAACTCCTTCTAATGGATAGGTTTGCTTCACTTTCGTATCACGACGAGCAACTTCTACTGTACCATTTCCTAAATCTCTCGCACCGATAGCTAAACGAACAGGCACGCCTTTTAATTCGTATTCCGCAAATTTGAAACCAGGTGATTGTTTATCAGACGTATCGAATTTAACAGAGATTCCTCTTTTCTTCAATTCTTTTACGATTGGATTAATCGTTTCAGAAATCAAGGCTAATTGCTCTGCTCCTTTAAAAATCGGTACAATTACCACTTGAATTGGTGCTAATTTTGGAGGAAGTACTAAGCCTTCATCATCCGAGTGAGCCATTATTAATGCTCCCATCAAACGAGTTGAAACACCCCAAGAAGTACCCCAAACATAATCTTGTTGGTTTTCTTTGTTGGTGAACTTCACGTCAAAAGCTTTTGCAAAATTTTGACCCAAGAAGTGCGAAGTACCAGCCTGTAATGCTTTTCCATCTTGCATCATTGCCTCAATACAGTAAGTATCGTCAGCTCCTGCAAAACGTTCGTTAGCCGTTTTCTTACCACGAATTACAGGGACAGCCATAAATTCTTCGGCAAATGTTCCATATACATGAAGCATTTGTTCTGTTTCTTCGATGGCCTCTTCTTTGGTTGCGTGAGCGGTGTGTCCTTCTTGCCATAGGAATTCGGCAGTACGAAGGAACAAACGAGTACGCATTTCCCAACGAACTACGTTAGCCCATTGGTTAATTAATAAAGGAAGGTCACGGTGCGACTGAACCCAATTGCGATAGGTATTCCAGATAATCGCCTCACTGGTAGGACGAACGATTAACTCTTCTTCTAGTTTTGCATTGGGGTCAACGATTAATTTACCTTTGTTATCGGGGTCATTTTTCAAACGATAGTGCGTTACTACAGCACATTCTTTTGCAAAGCCCTCAGCATTAGTTTCTTCTGCTTCAAACAAACTTTTAGGCACAAAAAGGGGGAAATACGCATTTGAATGTCCTGTTTCCTTAAACATATCATCTAAAGCACGTTGCATTTTTTCCCAGATAGAATAGCCATAAGGTTTGATAATCATACAACCTCGTACGGCTGAATTTTCGGCTAAATCTGCTCTCTTTACTAATTCATTATACCACTCTGAATAGTTTTCGCTACGTTTTGGTAGGCTCTTGCTCATATCTTGATTTTATTATTTCCGTATGCCTTGTAAACTCCAAAATTACGCTCGTTTTGACACAAATACAAAACAAATTTCTGAACTAGCTCTGAATTATACCTTGCTTAAATGGGGGGATAGCTGAGTTTAATTGTCTTAAATACGTCGAAAGAGAAATAATATGGGAGTGTAAAGAAGGTATAGCATTACAAGTTGAAAGCATTTTACACTAAATAATAATCTTTTAAATTTCATTTTTTAGATAAATTAGTCAGCGTTTTTATCGGTATGAAATGAAGCATCGGTGTCAATCTATTAGTTCATAAACGTGTGACTTTTTAGACAAGCTCAGACTCCTTATCCCGACGAGTATTTTAAATGACAATTTAACGTAACATTTATTGCACTTTTTTCGTTAATAATATGTTAATTCAAACAGGTTGTCGTTTATTTTATTTAAGTTTGTTTCAAGTGTCCTAAGTGTTTGATTTGCTGCTATTGATTGGGTATTTGACCATAGTCATTAGGCAGTTATTTTCTTTAAAACGATACTTTTGTGTATCATTTGCGTCTTAAAATTGACAAGAATACTAGAAAATAGAAGGCTCTTTAATATTAGTTAAGAACATCATCTTTAAATTTCCAATATCATGAACGTCCAACATTCAATCAAACTTTTTTCGGCAGCGTTGCTGATGGGTATTGTTTGGGGATGCAGCCCTTCGGCACAAGTTGCTAAAACTTCTACGAATGAAGTTTATGACGACTTATACGCTTCTGCTAGTGAAATAAGATCTACAAATTTGGCAGATCGCCCTGTGATTCAGTATAATAATGCTTACCAAAATAGCGACTCAGATTATTATTCAAATCAGTCACAGCAACAAAATACGGCAACAGACGAATACTATTCTCAGAACTGGGTTAACTCTCGTCAAGCCTATCAAAATAATTATGCCTCCAATTTTGCAGGCTCTAGTTATTATAGCCCCTATAGTAGCGTAAATTCGTGGTATAATAACCCAAGTATTTCGTTTGGATATGGCTATTCTCCGTGGGGAGGATATAATTCATATAATAGTTTTGGAAACTTTTATGATCCATTTGCTTGGGGAAGTAGCCGCTGGTCTTATGGCAGTGGGTTTAATTTAGGATGGAATAACTTTGGATATAACTCTTTTTATGATCCATGGGGTTATAATATGTACTCTTATAATCCGTGGAGACAGTCGAGTTTCTATGATCCATGGGGTCGTTCTTCATACTACGGCTATGGTAATACTTACGTCTATAACAATTACTCAGGAGCTGTTTCTGGAGCAAATAGACGTTATAACTGGTCGAATGTAGATGCGAATAAAAATTATCGTTCGCAATCTACTTATAATGGAGATTACAATGCTGCGAATCGTTCTCCAAGAGGAGGTTCTGCAAACACAGGCGGTCGTCAGGGGGCTAGTTCTTCTCAGAATACGAACAATAATACCTATTATAGTCGTCCACAACGAGATGGTAGTAGTTCATACAGCCGACCAGCACAAACTACCACTACTACAACGACGAATAGTAGTTCAAACAATCGTGCTTGGGATTGGTCAGGAGGGAATAGTAATTCTTCAAATTCATCTCAAGGAGGACGTTCATCAGGTGGAAGTTCAAGTGGTTCGTCAGGCGGTTCATCAGGTGGTGGTGGAGATGGCGGAGGTCGTTCAAGAGGCTCACGTTAGTACCATTAACAAACTATTAACACGAAAAGACCTCGCTATAAGTGGGGTTTTTTCGTCTAATGATTGTCTTAGACAAAATCTTTAATATTGATTCTTATGAAACTTAATCGCTTTTTTTGTTTGTCGCTTCTATTCTTCGGAGTAACACAAGCTCAAGCACAAGACAATGGATACGAATCTCTTGCAAAAATGTTTTCTCAAACTGGGCCGACTGGTTCAGCTCGATTTATCGGCATGGGAGGGCAGTATTCTTCTTTAGGAGGTGATGTTTCGTCAATTTCTGGCAACCCAGCAGGCTTGGGTTTTTATACTCGTTCAGAATTTAGCCTTAGCCCAGGTGTATCGTTGGGTTCTACCTCTTCCACTTTTGGCGGAGGAAGTTCTAGTGCCTCTTCTCTTACGAATGTCAATCTAGCCAATTTGAGTATCGTTTTTGCAGGGAATGAACCCCAATATAAAGGAGCTTGGCGTGGTAGTTTTGGTATTGGCTACAACCGTAATAGTTCTTTAGCTAATAGCGTTTCTTTTAGTGGTAATTCTGGAAGTTCGATTACGGATGCCTTTGCGGAGAGGGCGACAGCGGAAAGATTTTCTGAAAAGGATTTGCGAGATGGCTTATTTATTGATGCTCCGAACTATTTTTACTCATCAGATGCTTATTATTGGGCATTCTTACTCCAACCCCGTATCGGAAGCTCTCCGCTACAGTTTGATGGAGTAGAAGCAACCAAATTAGCTCCTACACAAAACTATTTATTCAGCTCAACTGGAAGAACAAGCCAATGGACTTTATCGTATGGAGGAACAGCAAATGAAAAATTGTACTTAGGCTTCTCGTTAGGAATACCTTCGTTTACGTACGAAACAAAAAGTACGTTGAAGGAGAATGTGACCAATTATGATGCCATTTCTTCGGTAGAATATTCGAAAATTTTGACTACTTCAGGGTCTGGTTTGAATATTTCTGGAGGGTTTGTTTATCGTCCAAACGAAACTATTCGTTTTGGAGGGTCTATTACTACCCCTACTTGGTATAGTGTGGATGGAACTTACTCTTCATCAGTCTTAACAACGATTGATCCTTCCAAAATTGGGGGAGTTCCTTTGAGTAATTATTTTGCAACAACGCAAACAGATATTCTAAGTAAACTTTCTAACTTGGGTTATGGAATTGTCCAGAGAAATGGTGCTTATTATGCAACAAAAGCCCCACGAGTATCTATTGGAGAAATTTCAGAAAGCTATAGCATGACGAATCCTTTCAAAGCAAATTTGGGTGCGTCTGTGTTTTTTGGTAAGAAAGGCTTTATTTCCGCAGATGCCGAATATGTAAATTATAAAGGTATTGGCTTCTACACAGATATGGACGATCAAGATTTGATTTCTAATCTAAAAGGAGCAGAAGCTCAAGTGAAAAGTATTTACCAAAACGTCTGGAATTTGAAAATTGGAGGGGAGTTAAGAGCAAGCCAACATATATCTTTAAGAGCAGGTAATGGTTATTATGGCAGCCCTTATAACGAGAGCAAGATTTTTTCTGGTGCTTCCAAACCTAATGTGAATTTAGGAATGCAAAGTCTCACGGCTGGTATTGGTTACAAAACAAATAGTTTCCATTTAGATTTTGGCTTCGTACATAGTACAACAGATCAAATTTATACACCCTATTTCTTGAATGATAATAGTCAAGCATCAGCAATTATCAAGAAATCTCAAAATAACATAGTAGCGAGTGTTGGTATTTATTTCT
>JBMLRK010000548.1:0-1176 GCA_049241065.1 Spirosomataceae bacterium | reverse complement strand
AAGGAAGCCTTCTTTGTGTGCTAATGGATTTTTATTCATTTCCATTTTTCCAGCGACTGAAGTCGCCGTCTAAATGGAAAAGGATAAGCTAGATTTGTAAGACAATTTACGGAAGGCTTCCGTGTGTACTAATGGTTGATATGTTATTTTTTCATTTTGTGATTCAGTTTAGTACCGTACTTAAATAGCCCATAATTTTGATTTCGGTTCTACGGTTCTGAGCGTGTTCTTCTTCGCTACATTCCACTCCATTGGCACATTTATTGACCAACAGCGTTTCGCCATAACCTTTTGCCGAAATGCGTTTTTTGCTAATTCCTCCCTTCGTAACAATATAATTCACAGCCGCCTCCGCTCTTTTTTGGGATAATGCTAGGTTATAATCGTCACTCGCACGGCTATCGGTATGTGAACCTAATTCGACTACTAAATTAGGATTATCCTTCAAGATTAAAACCACCTTTTCTAACTCCTTAATGGCATCCACCCGAATGTCATATTTATTCAAATCGTAGCGAATATTTTCAATTCTGAACGCATCATTTTTTCTGATTTTTTTCAAACCAATAGCCCCATCAATCACATCGTTTCCTTGGTCATCACGATACAGATTATCTATTTCCATCCCCGTTACGCAAAACACTTTTTTGGGGTCTTTCAAATAACAAGCTGCATTAAAATTTGCTCTACGAGTCAGGTAGTGGCTTCGTTGTCCTACAATGTCATAATCATATCCTTTTTTCAATTTAAAAGTCGCATAGCCATCCGTCACCACTCCCGAATCCGCAAGGGTTTGAGTCGTTAAATTAAAAAGTCGAACGTAAGTTCCTTCCAATTCTTCTTGCGATTCTTTATCATACGCTCGCATACGAACGGTATATTCTTTAGGAATTTCTTTGAGTGTCAATTGAGCCACGAGACAGCTAGGCAAAAGAATAAATGCAAAAGAAAAAATAGTGAGAAGAAAGACCTGTTTCATAAAGTTTGGATTGATTATGAGATAATTAGGAGCTAATATAACGAACCTATTTTGATTTTCGTAGAACCACTGGCTTAAGCAATGAATATATACTGTTTGAGCGCAGCGAGGTGGTACGCCACTCCGATTATATATTCTTGAATTTTTTGCGGTCCGCCGCTGCGGTTACTTTTTGTTTCAGACGGGGTCGCCCAGAC
>JBMLRK010000547.1:0-2411 GCA_049241065.1 Spirosomataceae bacterium | reverse complement strand
TTTCCATAAAAAAGCGTTAGCAAAGTAAGAAACAATTCAGCATTATTTTGAACTTAAATTTATATAAAGAATTAATAGCCAATGTATTAAATCCAAAATTTAACATTCAAAATTACTAGTGTACGAAGGATTGAAAAATAGCATTCTCTGACAAATTTTATAAAATCCTTTTTTGACGATGGGCTAACACCCATCGCTTAGGTATGTCGCCCTTTCAGGGCTAAGACAGTACATTTTAGCCCTGAAAGGGCGACATACCTAAGCCTAGGGTGAAGCCCTAGGTCTCGAAATTTAAATTTATCAAACGTTTCTCAATCCTTCGTACACTACTAATTCAACATTATTTCTTACTTCACTAACGCTTTTATTTTTATCGGATAGCGGCACTGCCTCTTTCTCCATTACGGATTCGGACAGCGTCGTACACGTCATATACAAAGATTTTGCCATCGCCTACGTTGCCTTCTGAGGCATTTTCGAGAATGACATCAATACATTTTTCGAGATTTTCGTCGCTTACTACACAGATAATCATCACTTTCGACATCAAAATCATGGGTTTTTCTGCCCCTCTATAGATTTCTGAGTAGCCTTTTTGCATTCCTGCTCCTTTCACAGGAACAACCGTCATACAGGGCATTTGGGCAAGGGTTAGCCCTTTTTGAATCGCCTCTAATTTCGACGGTTTTACAATTGCTTCAACTCTTTTCATGGTTCTTTTTGTTTCTTTATGGTTTGTGTTTCACACGTCTTTTCACTTCATTATATACTATTCAAATGAGGTATAAGCCTCCACACCAAAGTCAACCGCATCAATTCCCGCTAATTCTTCTCTGCGTTTGATACGAATACCGATTGTTTTCTTCATCGCTACAAAAATACCAAAAGAACAAACAAATGAGAACACCGCAATTGCACTTACACCCAACAATTGAGTCAATAATAAATCAGCACTACCGCCCATCAACAAGCCTTTTTCTTCTGCAAACAAACCAACAGCAACCGTTCCGAAGAAACCGTTTACACCATGCACTGCAATTGCTCCCACAGGATCGTCCACTTTCATGCGGTCAATTGCTACAACGGCAATATCAATAATAATCCCTGCAATGATACCAATCACGATTGCCGAATTATGACTCACTACATTACAACCTGCGGTAATGGCCACTAAACCTGCCAAAATTCCGTTGATAACCATGGTAATATCTATTTTTTTATAACGGAACATCGTATAAACCATCGTCGCAATTCCTCCTGTTGCCGAAGCTAAGAACGTGTTAGTCGCTACTTTACCAATCAATTCCCATTTGCCAACAGCCGCTAAGGTAGAGCCAGGGTTAAAACCAAACCAACCAAACCACAAGATAAACGCACCTACTGACGCTAAGGTTAAATTATGCCCAGGGATAGCGTTGATTGTTCCATCGGCATTGTATTTCCCTTGTCTTGGCCCTAACACGATTGCTCCTGCCAACGCCGCAAAGCCTCCTAAAGCATGAACTGCCGACGAACCTGCAAAGTCATTGAAGCCTCTTTGCATTAACCAACCATTTGGATTCCAGACCCAATTGGCAGCCAATGGATATACAAAAGAACAGAAAATAGCGACAAAGAAAAAGTACGCCCAGACCTTCATACGTTCTGCCACACCCCCCGAAACAATCGAGATAGCGGCAATACAAAAGCCCATTTGAATAAACCAAAATAAGGAATTAGAAACGGTAAGTCCCAAGCCTAAATCACCCGTTGGAATGCCCATACCAAAAGCCCAAAATCCGTTGGATTTACCATACGCAATTCCGAAGCCAATGATGTAAAAAGCAAGTCCTCCGACCATAATATCAATGAGTACTTTGGCGATAATACTCATCACATTTTTGGAACGAATAAAGCCCGCTTCTAGTAAAGCAAAGCCTCCTTCCATCTGAAAAATAAGTGCTGCACAAATCGCTACCCAAACCGAGTCGATGGCATGAATCAGCTCCGTTTGTTGTGTGGCAAGTTTAGTAATGTCTTCCATTCGTTTGAAATACGTTTTTTGTAAAATTTTAAAAAGCAGTTCAAAATTAAACAATTATTAAGTATTTGTACTTATTTTATTGAAAAACATATTCCATTTTCATGCAATTATATACTTAGATGAATAAAAAATCTCAAAAAAACATTCATTTAAAACCGTGACTATCAGGGCAAAAAAAGAAGTCTTTACCCACAGGTAAAGACTTGCTTAATCTCCATCATTTAAAACTAAAAACTAGTTGCCTCCGTTTTTTACACGACTCTTTTCGTCATCCAAACCTGTCGAACGTATTCTTGCAGCAGCAACTTTACTGTTGCCAAAACGGTAACTAAAAGTTAATAATACACGGCGGCTATCCCATGTGTTGCTCGCCTTAATATCTACTGTT
>JBMLRK010000546.1:0-4799 GCA_049241065.1 Spirosomataceae bacterium | reverse complement strand
TCTTCAATGGGACTTCTTCGCTTATCTTTTAACTGTTTAAAGTGAGAGGGCGATAACCCCGTCACTTTTTTAAATTGGCTAGAAAGATGTGCGACACTACTGTAATTCATTCGATGGGCGATTTCGGTAATATTCAATTCGCCATAAATGATAAGTTCTTTGATGCGTTCTACTTTATGAGCAATGATATATTGTTCGATGGTAGTACCTTGAACTTCTGAAAAAAGGTTGGCCATGTAGGTATAATCGTAGTGAAGCTTTTCGCTTAGATAATCTGAAAAATTCACCTTGATAAGTTCGTCGGCATAATGAACTGTTTCAATAACCACATTTTTAATTTTCTCAATCAACATGGCTCTCTTGTCATCCATTAGCTCTAAGCCACCCTTCAAAAGGTTTGCTTTGAGTTCTAATCGTTGTGCTTCTGTAAGGGTTTCCATAATTTCAACTACGCCCAACTCCACTACAATAAAATGAAGCCCCATCGTTCTGAGTGCTTCTTTTACCATCATTTTACACCGAATACTAACCATGTACTTTATATATAGTTTCATGTTTTTCCATTTAATGATAGATTAAATTTCTTCATAGCCACTTTTTATCACCGTCGAAATCATTTTGAATTGTTCGTTGGCATTGAAAATGTGAGAAGCATGAGCAGGAATGATAATACCTTGCCCTTTGGTAAGTTTAAAGATTTTCTTATCGACAGTTACCGTAGCAGTACCGTCAATAATTTGGATGTAGTTATCAAAAGGAGAGGTTTTTTCGGCTAGTTCTTCGCCAGCATCAAAAGACGTTGCGGTGATGTTTCCCGTTATCTTTTTAATAATTGTTTTACTCACAACTGCATTAGGTAAATACGCTATAATTTCTACAATGATGTGTACTTTCCCTTTATCTAATTCTGTAACTTCCATGGTTGATGATTGATTAAATACTGTATTCTGGTAAAGGTGAAGCTATTTAATGACAGTTTAGTATATAATATTTTTTAATTCATAGAATCGACTGATTTGCACCATAATCTAGTGATTGCTAGTAAAAAGAGGTTCTCCGTTTACTGAGAACCTCTTAGCTTATTACTACAAATAGGTGGACTATAATATCTTGGAGTTATTTTGCGATTTCAACTGGCGATACAACCGTCAGTTTAGCAACTTTTTTAGCTATCTTCTTCGCCGATTTTTGGATATTTTTTTTGAGTTTTTTACCCGTTACTTTCGCTGCGATGACCTTATAAATAGCAGCACTAATGTCTTCTGAAATTTTCTTCGTACTTGATTTCATTGGTAAGATATATTTTTATAAATAGCTAATAACTAGTATATTAAATTCAACATTATTTCTTAATGAAGCCATCTTTTATCATTTTGTCATAAACCACCTTGGCGATTTCTTCGGTCATTTTAGTAAGACCATCGGGGTCGGTCGTTTGGGTAGTGCCTGTCCAAATGACTTTATCTTCCGAAATCGAGAATACAATCGTTTCTACAGTATAAGTTTTAGTTGTTGAATAGTACGACGAGTTGGCATAATAAGGCCAGTTGAGAAAATAATAACCGCTAAACGTATTGAAATAAGGCGACATTAAATTATTACTCCGATAATTAACCCGCTCTTTATCGACATCCATCAATCGCATCGTTATCGCTCCATCAAAACCATCCTGTTTTATTTTTTGACGAATCACTTCCTCACTTTTAACGCTGATGTCTTTGTCTAAATAATCGTAAGAAACAACCCCTTTTCCTTCCAAATAACCAATCATTTGATCTTCTGCTTTTCTACGACTCGTTTCACTTTGGAAAAGAGCAACCACCAATACTTTATTCAATTGAGGGATATTTACCACTTTATTGGGTTCTCGCCAAGTGCTTGTTAACCGAGTGGTATTACAAGCAATAAGGGTCGATATTCCCATTAATAAAATCATAATTCGTGCTTTTTTCATCTTTATGCTGATTCGTGTAACGCTCAACAAAGCTATAAAATGTGTATAGAGAAGCTGTTATATAATTTTGAGAAGTACTTACATAATTCACTCTTTTCGGGTCTTGTGACGGGGTTTCAGTAAAGCACTGCACGTACAGCGATTTCCGAGTTTAACCAGTTCAACCCAAATAACAGAAACAAAGCCAACACCAATACAGAAACCTAGCTGAGTGAGTGTTAACGCTTCAAATTTAAAGAATTTCGTGAGTGGACGCACATACAACAATAGCCCAGTGATACCGATAGTAACCCCAATAATTGCAGGAATTAAGTTGTTTTTATAGCTCATGGTGGTTAAAATAGAATAGTAAAAAGAGCGATTTACTAAGGTTAAAAAGACGTTTGCCGTAATGAGCGTTGTGAAAACAATCGTTCTTGTAAGGGCTTCATTACAACCATGTTGAAAGGCACATTGGTAACTAAACAACGTACCAGCAGTAATGACCAAGCCTTGCAAAATACTAATTGCCAATTCTTCTTGACTAAAAAAAGTACTCGAAAAAGGGCGTGGAGCTAGTCTCATGGCATTTTTTTCCATCGGTTCGTTTTCATAGACGATTGAACAGGTAGGTCCCATGATTAATTCTAAAAAAATGATATGAACTGGCGAAAAAATGTTGGGATAAATCCAGTTGAATGCCAGGGGAATAAAAACCGTTAAGATGATTGGAATATGGATGGAAATAATAAATTGAATGGCCTTTTTTAAGTTGGTATAAATTCGTCGTCCCATCCCGATAGCATCTACCATTTTGGATAAATCGTCGTTCATCAATACCAAAGAAGCCGCTTCTTTAGCAATTTCCGTCCCTTTTTTACCCATCGAAATACCTATGTGTGCAGCCTTTAGGGCAGGGCCGTCGTTAACTCCATCACCCGTCATGGCAACGATTTGTTTATTGGCTTTTAGGGCATTGATAATTTTCAATTTTGCTTCGGGAAACATTCGGGTAAAAACTTGTGTATTCATAACCGCTTTTTTTAAGGCTGTTTCTGATAATTTCATTAATTCATCTCCCGACATACTTGTTGGATTCATTCCAGCACGACTACCTCTCAATCCAATTTGTTGAGCAATGGAAAGTGTTGTTTCAGCATTATCTCCCGTAATGATTTTCACCTGAATCCCAGCTTTGTAAAAGTGTGTTAAAATGGCTTTTATATTTTTCTTTGGTGGGTCATAAAACGCCAATATTCCTTTAAAAACAAAAGGAAGTTCCTGCTGATTTTCGGGAAAATTATCACCTTCAAAAGCCGATTCAGCCACGGCTAATACCCGATACCCCGTAGATGAAAAAGCCTTTATTGCTTGATGAATGTGTTGTTTCTCCAGAAAAGATAATTTACAAATCGCCAAAAGTGCTTCAGGAGCTCCTTTGGCAGCCAAAATTCGATGGGTTTCTCTATCCTCAAAAACATGGGTCATCATGGGTGGTGTTCCCCCCAAAGCGTACTCATGGCTAAGGGTATAATCGGGTCGTTCGTCTGTCAAATAACATTTTTGATAAGCATCGTGTAAGGCTGTTTCCATAGGGTCAAAAGGGATGGGTTCGCTTGCCCACATTCCAATTCTAATAACTTCTTTTTCTTCTTCCCGCAACACGTTCGGATCAACCTCAGCAATGGCATTGGTTTTTAAGACATAGAGTTTTGCCAAAGTCATTTTATTTTCGGTAATCGTTCCTGTTTTGTCCGTACAAATAACCGTAGCCGAACCCAGTGTTTCCACCGTTTTCATCTGCTTTACCACAATTCCTTTTTTCATCATTCGCCAAGCTCCTAAAGCCATAAAGGTGGTAAAGGCAACGGGAATTTCTTCGGGCAGAATACTCATAGCAAGTGTAAGGGCTTTGAGCAAGCTGTCCATAAACTGCTGTGAATGAGCGTAATTAATTCCCCAAACTACTAAAAACTCCACTGCCCCAATACAAGCCATTCCTTTTACAAAACGACCAATCTGCAATTCTAAGGGTGTTTTTTCTTCTTCAATACCTTCCAGACTTTTTCCAATTTTCCCCAATTTTGTTTCTGAACCAATCGCTGTAATGGTGGCGATGGCTAGTCCCGTAGAGACCGATGTTCCTTGGTATATTTGATTGTCTTTCTGTTCTTTATCTTTGGTGAGTGCAAACGATTCTCCCGTAAGAATGGATTCATTTACCGAAAAATCGTTGGAATGTACAATGATTCCATCCGCAGCAATGGAAGTTCCCTCTTCGACCATCAAGGAATCACCCAAGACCAAGGCTTCACTGGGTATTTCTTCGAGGTATCCATCTCGAATGACTTTAGATTTGGGCTGGGTGAGATGTTGCAGTTTTTCTAAGGCATTTTTACTTCGTGCGTCTTGATACATGGAAATACCCGATACCAAGATAATGGCTGCAAGCATAAAAAAGCCGTCGTTGAGTTGCCCACTTACAAAATAAATAATTGATGCCACTAACAATAATAGGATCATGGGATCTAAAAAAAAGCCTTTCAGTGTTCTCCAAATAGCATTTTCATGCTGATAGACAGCTATATTTTGTCCATTTTTTGCTCGTGAAGCAAGAACCTGCTCTTCTGTTAGTCCTTGTATATTGAAGTTAGTTGTTTGCATAGCTTTGAAGAATCATTAAGAAGTTGAGGATATTGGGGGTAATTCTAAATTTTGAATGTTAAATTTTGAATTTAATATTAGTAGTATACGAAGGATTGAGAAACGTTTGGGAAATTTAAATTTCGATACCTAAGGCTTTACCCTAGCCTTAGGTATGTCGCCCTTTCAGGGCTAAAATGTACTGTCTTAGCCCTGAAAGGGC
>JBMLRK010000545.1:0-1296 GCA_049241065.1 Spirosomataceae bacterium | reverse complement strand
TAAACGGGTATATCGTCCACGAGTTGATAATCACTGTATTTGAGCATGGAAGACGGTTTGCCATAGCGGAGTTTAGCGGCTTCTTTGGCTAAATCCACGGTTTCCTTGTATTCCTTGTAAATCAATTTGCCCGTATTGCCTAAAATAGCCAGCAGGGCATCGGTGATTTTAGAAATATCTTCCACGTGTTTTTCGGCATTAAACTGACTCATGAGGAATAGCATTTAAAATAGACTTGCCGATTTAACAGCAAGTCTATTAATGAAAAGATATAACAAACTATTTATTAGCAATTAACTCAAGCTTCAACCCGTGATTTGTTTAAAGAAGGAGCTGGAGAACCAAAGACTTTTGGTGAAGATGCTGGAGAAGCACCTGCGGAAGCGACGTTTTGAGCCATCGAAGCCATTGAACCTCCGACACCCGAAGAACTACTTGGCGTACTTGCTCCTTTAACGGCACTAAGTCCTTTATAGGCTAATGCTCCCACAGCACCAGCGGCCATTGTTCCTGAAATAGGCGAAGAAGTCATACCACCCGAAACTCCAGTGATGATATTTCCCACTAAACTAGGGGTGTTAATTACGGCAAAGCAACCTACAATCGTTACGCCAATACTCAGGAATATAGGCATCCAGTCGATGGATTGAATGACTTCTACGCTCGTAATTCCCGTCACATTGTTTACCGTTCCTGCCACGGTGTTTCCTGCTTCAACGGTTGCTTTGGCGAATTTCAACAGCACATCGTAGGCATTTTGGTCAGAGATGTTTTTCAAACGGTAAGCAATGGCTAAGGACATATTGGCGACAGGATACCAGAGTAATTTGGACACGTAATTGGAGAAAAAGGCTTTCCAGTTATCGCCAAAAGGATGAAAAATAGAGAGTCCAATCGAGATCGGGCCAAAGGCGATAATGACCGCTAAATTAATATTTTGCATGACGATAATGCCAAGGTAACTAACCGTAAGGCAGAAGTTGACAATCTTACTGAGAATCATCAAAAGCAGTCCCAGAATGTAGGAAACTGAGGTATAGAGCTGCACCTTTTGAATAAAGATTTTGAGTTGCATTACAATGCCACTCGCTTCGTTGGCTACTTTCGTCAAGAAACCATCTTCGCTTTCTTCTTCATCGCTTTGCTGTTGGGCTTTTGCAGTGAGATACACATTTTCTAAATCCTTTTCGTACTGCTTTTCGATGTTCTCATTCTGTTTCATATAAGAAATTGCCCAGCCTTCGGTAGCGGAATAAGTTGGGGAAACTAAGAAATCACAAAAAGAAAGTAGCGGAC
>JBMLRK010000544.1:1417-5425 GCA_049241065.1 Spirosomataceae bacterium | reverse complement strand
CCTCCCAACGCGGGCCCTTTTTGTTGTTTTTTCCAAACCTGCGTGTCAATTTTGGGAATAAAAAAAAGCACAAAGTGTGCTTTTGAAAGCTAGTGGTGTCATTATGCTTTGATTTACAGTTTATTAACCAACTAAAAGATGTTAAATAAAAATAAAAAAAAATCGACATTTTTTTTCCTATTCTTATTAAATAGCCTATTTCTTGCTGGATGTACGGGTTCTGCGGATGCTTTTTTAGAAAAAGCTAAGACCGAATTATCAAAAGGGAAATTAAAAGAAGCAGTAGAATTGTTGAATCAGGCTGTTGAAAAAGACCCTAAAAATGCAGATGCGTTCAATATGCGTGGAGTAGCGAACTTTGAATTGAAAGATTATGCGAATGCTTTGTTGGATTATGAACAAGCGATTAAGATTAATCCGAATAGTTATAAGCCTTACTTTAATCGTGCGTCCTTAAAAATGGAACAAGCAAATTGGCAAGGTGCTTATGACGATTGTACAAAGGCGATACAGATTCAGCCAGACACCGCAGAGTTGTATGTGAAACGTGGAATCTCATTAGCGGCTTTGACTAAAACGCAAGAAGCTTTAGCGGACTTTAATAAGGCTCTATCGTTAAACCCCAAAGAGACCAATGCCTTGTATAACCGTGGTAATATCAACTTTCAAATGGAAGATTTGGAGGCAGCTAGAGCGGATTTTACCGCCGCTGTGAAAGCCGATAAGCAATTTGCTAAAGCGTATTATGCCTTAGGTATTGTACAACATCAATTGAAACAAGAGGAGGATGCTTGCCTGAGTCTAAAACAAGCGAATCGTTTAGGTTATGCAGACGCAAAGACTGCACTAGAAAAATTGTGCAATTAAAGAAATACTATTCACATGTTGTCCACTCATAATCATGAAATATCTAGCTTTAGTTTTTGCTGTTTTATTTTTAGTATTTGCTTACCTTCAATTGAACGACCCTGATCCACTTGTTTGGATTCCTGCTTATTTACTTCCTGCTTATGTATGCGTCCGCTTTTTTCAAGGATTCGTGAATGTGGAATTAGTAAGTATATTGCTACTGGTAACAACGCTTTCAGGGGCAAGTTTGTGGTTTTCGATGACTGCATGGGAAGGCTTTTTTACAGAAGGGGCAGGAATGGCTATGAAAACCATGAATCAAGAATATGCTCGTGAAGCGTGCGGCTTATGGATTTGCTCGGCAGTATATGTATTGATACTTATACTGAAAAAATATTCAAATTAACAATTGATAATATTTTTTTACAGGTCATTAGTTATATTGACATTTGTCAGTCAATTTTACGGAATAATTAGTTTAATTTTGGATGCCCAAATACTTATTTAATACGAAGTTTTTTGAGTAAGGCTAATCTTGGCGGAGATTAGCCTTTTTTATGCTTTAACTAATGCCTTTTGTTTCTTGGATGAAAATCGGTAATTGTCTGTTGTAGAAAAGCCCTATCTAAGTGCGTATATATTTCGGTCGTGGTGATGGATTCATGTCCTAACATTTCTTGAACGGCTCTTAGGTCTGCTCCGCCTTCAATGAGATGAGTAGCGAAGGAATGCCTGAATGTATGCGGGCTGATTGTTTTCTTAATTCCTGCTCTGGCGGCAAGGTCTTTAATGATAATAAATATCATAACCCTTGTCAATGAACCGCCTCTTCTGTTTAAAAACACATGATCTTCTGAGCCATGTTTGATGGCTTGCCCACTTCGGATATGTTCAAGATAAAGTTGCGTATAATGAATGGCATCTTTCCCGATAGGTACTAGTCGTACTTTTTCACCTTTCCCAAAAATCCGAATAAAGCCAATGTCAAAATAGCATTCGGATAATTTCAGTTCAATCAATTCCGATACCCGTAAACCCGAACAATAGAGAATTTCTAAAATAGCTCTGTTGCGAGTACCTTCTGGAGTCGAAAGGTCAATCGCATCGAGTAGTAAAATAATTTCCTGATAGGATAACGTAGAGGGAAGTTTTCTACCCAATTTTGGTGATGAGATAAGCTGGGTAGGATCCGTTTGAATAATATCCTCTAAAAGAAGGTATTTAAAAAACGATTTTAGACCAGATAATATGCGTGCCTGAGAACTTGCTTCGAGCCCTAATTCGTTGATATAGGTCAAAAATTCTGAAATATGTTTATCCGTAACCGTTTCCGCTGTAATATCTACCTCTCCAATAATCTCCAGAAATTCCCAAAGCTTTTGAACGTCTCGTAAATAGGCTTCTATCGAGTTTTCAGAGAGCGAACGCTCTAAGGTTAGATAGCTTTTGAAGTTTTTTAAATAGCTTTGCCACATGAAGGGTTATATTTGTACAAATTATAAAGATTAAAATTAGAATTGTCATGGCGAAAAAGCAAATTATCATCATTAATGGGCCAAATCTTAATCTCTTAGGCAAAAGAGAACCTGAAATTTACGGGCATCAAACATTTGAGCAGTATTTTGAAGTATTGAAAGATAAATACGAAGCATCGGTAGAATTACATTATTTTCAGTCGAACCACGAAGGAGCTTTGATTGATAAAATTCATGAAATCGGTTTTTCATTCGACGGTATTGTCTTGAATGCAGGCGGATATACGCATACGTCGATTGCGTTGGCAGATGCCATTTCAGCCGTTAAAAGTCCAACCGTAGAAGTTCATATTTCCAATGTTCATGCCAGAGAAGCCTATCGTCATCATAGCTATTTAAGTAGCCGTTGTGTAGGAATCATGGTTGGTTTTGGCTTGCGTGGCTACGACTTTGCTATTCAATCGTTTTTATAAGCATGAGTACCTTTTATCCTGGGCCGTCCAAAGTGTATCCTCAGATTGAAGAATACCTGCACGAAGCTTTTCATGCAGGTATTCTGAGTGTCAATCATCGAAGTGCAACTTGCATGGACTTGACCCGTAGTGTGATGACTCGTTTGCATCATCAGCTTCAAATACCTGAAGATTATACCATTTATTTTATTTCATCTGCCACGGAGGCATGGGAGATTATAGCCCAGTCATTAACTAAGCAAGAAAGTTTGCATTGTTTTAACGGTGCTTTTGGAGCAAAATGGCACGAATATGCTGCTAAATTAGTAGAAAAAACTACCGCATTACGTTTTGAAGTCAATCAGCCTTTGAGTCAGGCTCAGCTTAACTCCTTGCCTGCTAGTTGTACGCCTGATGTCTTGTGTGTGACGCATAATGAAACCGCTAATGGAACTACCCTCAGAGACTGGACAGCCTTAGTTAAAAAGTTTCCTGAGGCAATCATTGCAGTAGATGCTACGTCTTCGTTTGGTGGGGTAAATTTACCATGGCAAACCGCCGATGTTTGGTTTGCTTCTGTACAAAAATGCTTAGGTTTACCCGCAGGAATGGCGATTATGGTTTGTTCGCCCAAAGCCTTAGAACGAGCATTTGACCTAAATGATCGAAGTTTTTATAATAGTTTGTTGTTTATTCACGAAAATTTTCAAAAATTTCAGACGCATTACACGCCCAATGTGTTGGGAATCTACCTTTTAGATAAGGTAATGACTAATATTGAGCATATTGCTGCGATTGAAAAGAAAGTGATGAGCCGTGCAACAGCATGGTATCAGTTTTTTGAGGACAGTATTTTGCCTGTTAGGTGCTTGGTAGATAATCCTGCTGTTCGTTCAGATACGGTTATCACCATTCAGGGTACAGAAAGTTCCATCGCCTACATTAAAGCGGTTACCACAAAAGCGGGAATAACTCTTGGGAATGGCTATGGAGACTTAAAAAATACGACGTTTAGAATAGCTAATTTTCCCGCTATCAGTGATTTAGAAATTGAAGAACTCAAAGACGTTCTTGGCTCTATTGCGACCTTGTAGTATGGTTATTTGATGTTCTATCTAACCCCAAAAAAACTAGACCCAGAAAGTCTTTTAATAAAATTCAAAATCCAACATTCAAAATTTTCACAATTACTTCATCAAACTTATGGAAATCAACTTTAAAGAAATCCTTTC
>JBMLRK010000544.1:0-1317 GCA_049241065.1 Spirosomataceae bacterium | reverse complement strand
ATTTTCACAATTACTTCATCAAACTTATGGAAATCAACTTTAAAGAAATCCTTTCGGTTTCACTAATTCTTTTTTCGGTCATTGATATTTTAGGGTCTATCCCCATCATTATTGACCTACGTAAAAAAACGGGTAGTATCCATCCCGAGCAAGCCACTCTTGTTGCTGCGGGAATTATGATTGGTTTTTTATATGTTGGTAAATCTATTTTAAATTTGCTTGGGGTAGATGTTAATTCCTTTGCCATTGCTGGAGCTATTATTATCTTTTTGATTGGTTTAGAAATGACTTTGGGGCATAGTATCTTCAAGTCCGAAGGGGCTGGTAAGAGTAGTAGTAAGGCTGCTTCTGTAGTACCTCTTGCTTTCCCAATTATTGCGGGAGCAGGGACAATGACAACTATTTTATCCCTCAAATCGCAGTTCGAAGAAATCAATATCTTAATCGGTATTTTGGTGAATGTACTTTTTATTTATTTGGTTTTGCGTTCGAGCGAATGGATAGAAAAAATCATTGGTCAGGCAGGGGCAAATGTATTACGAAAAGTATTTGGCGTGATTCTATTAGCCATTGCAATTAAAATCATTAAAACGAGACTACTTTTATTATAGTGCTGTCTGTCTGTTTACTGCGTAGTGAATAATCCAAAATTCAAAATTCATCATTCAAAATTACTCATTAATTAAACGTGGCGAAGAAAGCTAAATTTTATGTAGTCTGGAAAGGACGAAAAACGGGTGTCTTTGATTCTTGGGCAGAAACAGAAGCTCAGACCAAAGGTTTTGAAGGCGCTCAATACAAGTCTTTCGAAAGCCTGAAAGAAGCTGAAAATGCTGCAAAAGGGAATTATTGGCAATCTGTTCAAAAAACTCAAGCTGGTGGAAGTTCCTCAACAAAGTCAAGTGCTTTGGTGGGAAAACCAATTTTAGAAAGTATTTCGGTAGATGCTGCCTGTGCTGGAAATCCTGGGGTGTTAGAATACCAAGGAGTAGAAACTGCCACGAAACGTGTACTGTTTTCGATGGGGCCTTTTCCGCAAGGAACGGTTAATATTGGCGAATTTCTTGCCATTGTTCACGGTTTGGCTTTTCTTCAGAAACACGAATCAACCGTGCCAATTTATTCAGACTCTCGAACTGCCATTAGTTGGGTAAAAAACAAAGCGATAAAAACAACGCTAGAACGGAATGCCAAAACGGAAGAACTCTTTCAATTGGTTGATCGAGGAATTGCTTGGTTGAAAAATAATAAATTTCCTAATAAAATCATTAAATGGGAAACCGAATTCTGGGGAGAAAACCCCGCTGATTTCGGAAG
>JBMLRK010000543.1:2500-5205 GCA_049241065.1 Spirosomataceae bacterium | reverse complement strand
TTAGTCAACACGGCTGATGACTTTATGCTGAATTCTTTCATATACCTTACAACAAATCACTGCTACAATTGTTCCGATTCCTGCCCCACTTAGCACGTCTAAGGGGTAATGAACACCTACATAGATACGACTATACGAGACGATTATTGCCCAAAGGAATAAAAAAGAAACCCAACGGTAGGTTTTTCCAACTAATAAAAACAAACTCATAGCCAAAGTAAAGCTGTTTGCGGCATGAGAAGAACAAAAACCATATTGACCTCCGCACCCTCCTACCAGATGCACTAAATGGGCAATGGCTGGCTCGTGACAAGGTCGTAAACGAGCCACTAAAGGCTTGAGAACAGACGAACAAATTTGGTCAGAAAACAACACGCTTAGTACAATGACCAAGAGCATTCCCCAGCCTTGCTTCTTGTATTTCCACAAAATACTGCCAATAATGACCGCATACATTGGAAACCACGTATTACGAGCCGTAATAACACCCATAATTGGGTCTAGCCAATCGGTATGTAAGGCATTTAGCCATAAAAAGGCTTGTGTGTCGAGTTGATTTAGCATAGATGTGGAGCGTTAAAAACACAATACTTTTCTCACTCTTTCCATCGTTGCTTTGGCGATTACTTCCGCTTTTTGCTCTCCTGCTTGAAGTTTCGCTTCCAACTCTGGAATATGGTTCATATAGTATTCAAAAAGTTCACGTTCCTTGGCAAATTCACGCATCAAGACGGTATGTAATGCCTGTTTTGCATGTCCATATCCGTAACCACCTGCCAAGTAATTAGCACGCATTTCTGAAACTTCTTCTGGAGTTGCCACCAAACTGTATAGTTTAAAGACATTACAAGTATCTGGATTTTTAGGTTCTTCCAAAGGCGTTACATCGGTTACTATTTTCTTGATTACTTTCAATAACTCTTTATCTGGCAAGAAAATATCAATGAAATTCCCATACGATTTACTCATTTTTGCCCCGTCTGTCCCAGGAATTACCATCACGGTTTCGTCAATCTTTGCTTCTGGAATTACCAATACCTCCGCTTTGTACTGACGGTTGAAAGCTCCTCCCAAATCACGAGTCATTTCTAAATGCTGACGTTGGTCTTTTCCAACGGGTACAAGATTGGCATCGTAGAGCATAATGTCGGCTGCTTGCAAAACGGGGTAGGTAAATAACCCTGCATTGACATCGGCATAACGTCCTGATTTTTCCTTAAACGAATGGGCATTCGCCAACATCGGAAATGGCGTAAAACAGTTTAAATACCACATCAATTCGGTATGATAACCTGCTAATTTAGATTGACGGTAGAAAAAGTTTTTATCTGGGTCGAAACCACAAGCCAACCATGCCGCCGCAATAGCGTAAGTGTTTTCTCTTAACTGTTCACCGTCTTTCAAACTCGTTAAGGTATGTAAATCGGCTATGAATAAGAAGGATTCGTTTGCGGGATCTTTTGACAATGCTACGGCTGGACGAATCGCTCCCAAAATATTCCCTAAATGTGGTCTGCCCGAAGCTTGAATTCCTGTTAAAATACGCATGGTATGTGATAATGTTGAATTATGAATTTTAAATGTTGGATTTAAGTATCCCGACAGATGTAACCGCATACTTACACAGAAAACATAGTTGTGTAAAGCGTGGTAATCAATTACTTATGTAATGATGTTGAATTATAAATGTTGAATTTTGGATTTAATAATCTAATAATCAATCTTTTGACTAGAAGCAAAACGTCATTTAATTACCATTGATTACTTATATCTACTCTATTTCTACGTGATTCTTAACATAAATATGTATTGATACTATTTTACCGTAGCGACTATTGCCACAGTCCTTATTGCGATTACTTATGATATTGGCTACAAAAATCCCTAATTTAGTTTAGACTTCAAACATTGATTGAGTTATTTTGCTTAATTTCACTTATTCAAACAAGACAAATCTGAACGGGGTTGTGTAAAAAGTCAAAAGTTTATGAGTTTAAAACTGAATCTATTTCTTAAAATCGGATAATGCGAAGTATTATTGGGTATCAAATAGTTTAAATTTTAAACGCTATACTTTTCACACACCTTCTTAATCAACCATAAATTCCCATCGGGAAAAAATACAGTCTATGGCTATCACTTCAGAAACACTCGCATTCCTAAGCGATTTAAAAGAAAACAATACAAGAGAATGGTTTCACGGAAATAAAAAACGCTATGATGCTGTCAAAGCAAGTTTTGAAGAAACCATCAAAGAACTTATTGGTACAATTGGCGAATTTGAAGATTTAACGGGTGTCGAAGTAAAACACTGTAACTATCGTATTGCACGGGATGTCCGTTTCTCGAAAGAAAAGTCTCCTTACAAAACTTGGTTATCGGCTAGTTTTTCAGAAGGTGGACGTAAGGCAAATCGGATGGATTATTACTTACACATCGAAAATGGCAAGTCTTTTTTAGGGGGAGGAATGTACAACCCAACGCCTGAACAATTGGCTAAATTGCGTCAAGAAATTGATTACAATGCCCAAGAGCTAAAGCAAATTATTTATAACGAGCGTTTTGTATCCATTTTTGGAGAAGCCGAAGGAGAAGCCGTAAAAAGTGCTCCAAAAGGATATGATAAGAATAACCCTGAGATAGAGCTACTTCGCAAAAAACAATTATTTTTTTGGCATCAATTTACAGACGAAGAAGTTTGTTCT
>JBMLRK010000543.1:0-2400 GCA_049241065.1 Spirosomataceae bacterium | reverse complement strand
TCGCAAAAAACAATTATTTTTTTGGCATCAATTTACAGACGAAGAAGTTTGTTCTAATAACTTTGTAGCCAGTGTCACCGAAAAATGTTTGGTTTTAAAGCCCTTTCTGGACTTATTAAATTACCTATTTTTTGATGAACATGAAGAGGAGTTTTCGCTTTAAATAAAGGGTCTTTATAATTTCACAAGTGGTTATCGCACAAGGCAGAGAGGGTTCAGAACCCTGTCTGCCTTAAACCTACTAATTTCATAACGAGCCTAAATAAAGTTCTGCCCTCACCCATAAAAACACCGTTTTTCAGCACATTAGCCAATACCATGCAATTCAGCCATTTACATTGCCATACTCAATACTCTCTTTTGGATGGAGCATCCAAGATTTCTTCGTTATTTGCCAAAGCTAAAGCCGACAATATGCCTGCCGTTGCGATTACCGACCACGGTAATATGTTTGGTGCTTTTCAGTTTGTGGCAGAAGCTGGCAAGCATGAAGGGGTCAAACCCATTGTGGGCTGCGAATTTTATGTGGTAACAGATCGTTTCAAAAGAGCATTTACCAAAGAACAAAAAGATAAACGCTATCACCAGTTAATGTTGGCGAAAAACCGTAAGGGCTACGAAAACTTGGTCAAACTTTGTTCACTTGGCTATATCGACGGGCTTTATGGTAAATACCCTCGTATCGACAAAGAGTTGATTTTAAAACACCACGAAGGACTCATTGCCACCACTTGCTGTATTGGTGCGTCTGTTCCGCAGGCAATTTTGCGTGATGGCGAAGAAGCTGCCGAAAAGGAATTCAAATGGTGGTTAGACATTTTTGGAGAAGATTATTACATCGAAGTACAAAACCATGCCATTCCTGACCAGTTAAAAGTCAATGAGGTTTTACTACGTTTTGCTAAAAAATATAACGTAAAAGTCATTGCCTCAAACGACTCGCACTACCTCGACCAAAAGGATGCCAACGCCCACGACATTTTGTTGTGTATCAACACAGGCGAAAAGCAATCTACTCCTACTTACAAGGATTTGGATGATGGCGAAAGTGTGAAAGGAAAGCGTTTTGCGTTTTATAATGACCAATTTTATTTTAAAAATACGGCCGAAATGACGGCTCTCTGGAATCATATTCCAGAGGCAATTGATAATACCAACGAGATTGTTGGCAAATGCGATACCCTCAAGTTAAAACAGGATATTCTATTGCCTAATTACCAAATCCCAACGGGTTTTGGTACACAAGATGATTACCTCGAACACCTTACGTGGGAAGGGGCAAGAAAGCGGTATGGCGACAATTGGGAGGATGTTCACATCAAGGAACGTCTGGCTTTTGAATTGCACGTAATTCGGACGATGGGTTTTGCTGGTTACTTCTTGATTGTACAGGATTTCATCAATGCAGGGCGTGAATTGGGCGTTTTTGTGGGGCCTGGGCGTGGTTCGGCAGCAGGTTCTGCCGTGGCGTATTGCATTGGGATTACCAACATTGACCCCATTAAATACAACCTCCTATTTGAGCGTTTCTTGAATCCTGACCGTAAATCAATGCCCGATATTGATACGGATTTTGACGATGAAGGTCGTCAGAAGGTGATTGATTATGTGGTTGAAAAATACGGAAAACAACAGGTAGCCCATATTGTGACTTATGGTACAATGGCGGCTAAAATGTCCATCAAAGACGTTGCTCGTGTGTTGGATTTACCCTTGAACGAAGCCAATGAGTTGGCAAAACTCGTTCCTGACAAACCTGGGACAAACCTTAATCGGGTAATGAATGCTCCTTTTACAGGTGAAAAATCGCTGTCTGAAAAAGAAGGCTATCAAACCGAAGATTTAGAAAATATCAAAAAACTCCGTGAAATTAGACGAGAAGGAAGTGTCCGCTCAAAGGTGATTGAAGAGGCTCTTATCTTAGAAGGTTCTGTACGTGGTACGGGGATTCACGCAGCAGGGATTATCATTGCTCCCAAAGATTTATCGGACATTCTTCCCGTAGCAACTTCCAAAGAGGTTAACTTATTGATTACCCAATTTGAGGGAAAAATTATTGAAGATGCAGGCGTAATCAAAATGGACTTTTTGGGGCTAAAAACCCTTTCTATCCTCAAAGAAGCCCTACGTCTGATTAAACAAAATCACGGAGTCGTCATTGATTTAGACACGATTCCGTTGGACGATAAAAAGACCTACGAATTATATCAACGGGGCGAAACCAATGCGACTTTCCAGTTTGAATCTGGCGGGATGCAAAAGCACTTAATTGACCTCAAACCCGATCAATTCTCGGATTTGATTGCCATGAACGCCTTGTATCGTCCTGGCCCAATTGCCTATATTCCCAACTTTATCGCCCGTAAGCATGGACGAGAGGAAATCACTTACGACGTTCCT
>JBMLRK010000542.1:0-6703 GCA_049241065.1 Spirosomataceae bacterium | reverse complement strand
ACTTTGCCTGTCGATAGCTCATGCTTTTTCAAGGACTCCGCACCTGCGATAAAGTCCTCGAGCATTTCATCCGGCTTGCGTTTGGACTGCATCTCACGTCCTTTATCATCCGAGCCAGGATATCCACCTAGCGGCGACAAAGCGTCTGGAGCTAATGCCAAGAAACCAGCAACTGCTAAACGACGCGCCACATCTTCAATGTATGGATTTAAACCACGGTTCTCATGAATCACTAACACCGCACCAATTTCCCCTTTAATTTCTTTGGGCTGAGCCAAATAAGCCTTTACCATTGTACCTTCGCCTTCATAAGTCACCTCTGAAGTAACGAGATCTTCGTCGCTTTCTTGAATGGTCGTAGCATTGGCATAATTAACTTCCAATAAAGGTAAAACCGTTAAGGCAGCCACCGTACTTCCTGTTAATTTAACTAAACGCTTGATGAAATCTTCACGACTCAAAGGCTTGTGCGTGTATTCATCGAAAAGGTTAATAATTTCTTGATTCATTTGACTGGTTTTGAAGGGTTTGAATAGAAAATAAATATACGCAAATGCCCTAAATTCACAAAGATACTTAGGTACAAAGTCTTAGCTATCAACAAAATAGCCATCGCATTTGTTTACTAATCCACATTGGTTGGCAATAAACGTTTATTCGGTAGCATTTAGCCTAAAATAGCCAATCAATAAACCCCATAAACACGGACAGCAGCACAGCCTATTTTGAGTTTATAAATCATTTCGTACCTTGTCATTAATTCGTCCATTCAACAACTAATAATCAATGAAAAAACTTCACAAAAACCTCCTGCTAGGCACGTCGCTACTGCTAGGAGTGCATGTTTCTATGGCACAAATGGAATACCCAAAAACCAAAAAAATTGACCACATCGACGACTACCACGGTGTAAAAGTAGCAGATCCGTATCGCTGGTTAGAAGACGACCGCTCTGCCGAAACAGCAGAATGGGTAAAAGCGGAAAACAAGGTCACGTTCGATTACTTAGAAAAAATCCCTTATCGAACCATGTTCCGAGAACGTATCGAAAAGGTCTTCAACTACCCGAAATATTCGGCACCTTCTCGCAAAAATGAGTGGTTCTATTTCTCAAAAAATGATGGATTGCAAAATCAAGGGGTTTTGTATCGTCAAAAAGGATTAGACGGAACACCCGAAATCGTATTAGACCCCAACAAATTATCGGCAGACGGTACTACTCGCTTGGGAGCTTTCTCTATTTCAAAAGATGGTAAATATGCTGTGTATTACCTCTCAAAAGGCGGTTCAGACTGGCAAGAAGCCTACATTATGGATTTGGAAACCAAGCAAAATTTGCCAGACCATATCGAATGGATTAAAGTATCGGGAGCATCTTGGCAGGGAAATGGTTTCTACTACAGCCGCTATCCAAAACCCGAAGGAAGTGCCTTGGCTGCTAAAAATGAAAATCACCAAGTGTATTATCACAAGGTAGGAACATCGCAAGAGCAGGACGAACTAGTCTATGAAAATAAGGAAAACCCACAGCGTTTTAATACCATGTCGGTATCGGAAGATGAGCAATTTGCTTATTTAACCATTAGCGACCGTGGTAAAGGAAAAGAAGGAAATGCTCTTTATTTTAGAAAATTAGGACAGAAGACATTTACCCCTATCGTAGCAGAAGTAGGTAATTTCCAATACAGTATTGTGGATAATTTGGGCGATAAATTTTTAATTGAAACCAACGAGAAAGCCCAAAATTCAAAAGTAGAATTGTATGACCCTGCTACCAAAACATGGAAAAATATCATTCCAGAAAAAGCAGAGCCGTTACAAGGAGTTGGTACGGCTGGTGGAAAAATGTTTGCTACGTATTTGAAAGACGTAACCACTCGTGTGTATGTTTATGATTTTGCAGGAAAATTAGAAAATGAGGTAAAACTACCAGGCTTAGGTACGGCTGGTGGATTTGGCGGTAAAGCCGACGATAAATTTGTGTTTTATACCTTTACGTCATTTACGTTTCCACCAACTATTTATCGTTACGACATTGCAACGAAACAAACTTCCGTTTTCCGCAAACCAGAAGTTCAGTTTAATCCAGAAGCATTTGAGACAAAGCAAGTTTTTTATACTTCCAAAGACGGCACAAAAGTTCCGATGTTTATTACCTACAAAAAAGGCATAGCCTTGAATGGTAAAAATCCAACGCTTTTGTATGCTTATGGCGGTTTTAATATCAGTTCGCAGCCTGCCTTTTCGGCAACCTTAATTCCATTTTTAGAACAAGGAGGCGTTTATGCCGTAGCCAATATCCGAGGTGGGGCAGAATACGGTGAAAAATGGCACGAAGCGGGTATGAAACTAAAAAAACAAAACGTCTATAACGATTTCATTGCAGCAGGAGAATATTTGATTGCCCAAAAATACTGTACCAAAAACTACCTTGCCCTTCGTGGAGGCTCTAACGGAGGACTTTTAATTGGAGCGGTCATCAATCAGCGTCCAGATTTATGCAAAGTGGCAATTCCACAAGTGGGGGTTATGGATATGTTACGTTTTCATAAATTCACGATTGGTTGGAACTGGTCGCCCGAATACGGCAACTCAGACGATGCCACTGATTTTAAAAACCTGTACGGATATTCTCCTTTACACAACATCAAAGAAGGCGTAGAATACCCTGCAACGATGATTACCACGGCAGACCATGACGACCGTGTTGTACCAGCACACTCGTTTAAATATGCGGCAACTTTGCAGGAAAAAGCAGGAAAAAGCAAAAATCCATTGCTTATCCGCATCGACGTAAATTCGGGTCATGGAGCAAGTAATACCAAGAAAAATATCGAATTAACCGCCGATATTTACGCCTTTATTTTTGCCAATATGGGCATCGTTCCGAAGAATTTGTAGTCATAGTAATAACAATAGCGAATATCAGTAGAGGTATTCGCTATTATTAACCTATGAAGCTGTCTATATTTTCTCAACAAAGGTGAATAAGTTCATCCATTAAAAAGTGTAAACAGCTTCTATATTCCATGTTTAATTTAACTATTTTTACACCTCCTAAATACTAAGCAACAACCTTTCAAAACTATAACAATGAAAACGTTTATCATTATTTTAATAAGTATTCTTCTTACTTATGTTGACTGTAAAAGCCAACAAACATCTGCATTCGACAACGATAATTTTACACTAACAGTAGAGTTTTTCCCTTCATTCATCCCTCCTAGTAGATTAATTATTCAGAAGAAGAAGGAAAAGAATAGACTAGTTATTTCAAATTTGTACAGTAAAAAAAGATACAACTTACTCAATGATAAAAAATTAACTATCGAACCTTTCGATAGTTGCCTAATAAAAAACAATTTAAGTAAAAGGTTCTACGGAGATACTATATTTAGAAAAAAACTAGAGGAAGCTAGTGTAGCTAAAGATGTATTTAAACAATTCATAGACAGCCTTACTAACATTAATTTTTCAATACACAAGAGCCTGTATAAAGAAGGAATTGTTGATGGAATCACAGTCTATATTAGATTCAGAACAGACACAAGTGACCATATATTTAGTCTAAGATGTCCTGATAGAGAAGATAAAGAATTCATCATCATTAAATCAATATTTACACTTTTTGAGCAAAGTTGTAAATCAGCATCAGCTCTCAACTATTTAGAACATCTAAAAGGATATTTTGATTTTGGGTTACAGGTAAAGCAAATTTCCCAAAATCCATTAGAATATCGTTTTTATGGTGCCCTGACATCAGGAGAACAAAACGAATTTTATCAATTGATGGATAGTTTACCACTAGATAAACCTGTTATCTTTGACTTTAGTAACTTTAAAAGTATGGGAACAATGTTTTATACAGATTTCGAGGAATTTATAGATAAAAATCCTCATGTTTTCTGGATAGCAGGCAAGTACTCTTTAAGACAAATAACAGCTATTGGAGTTGCTAAAAATAGAATTGTAACAACTAGAAAAGAGCTATTAAGTGCATTGAAAAAGATACATTAACAAAACAAAAATAGGGAGCAATTCACATCGCTCCCTGTTTTGTTTTCTAACCTACTAATTGAATCTATACTAAATCGAAACGGTCTAAGTTCATTACTTTTGTCCAAGCGGCTACGAAATCTTTCAAGAATTTTTCTTGAGAATCTGCATATCCATACACCTCCGCTACGGCACGAAGTTCTGTATTTGAACCAAATATTAAATCGACACGACTAGCAGTCCATTTGATTTCGCCAGTTGCACGATTACGTCCTAAGAATACTTCTTGATCGTTTGAAATCGCACTCCACGTGGTACCTAAGTCTAGTAAGTTAACAAAGAAATCGTTCGTTAACACTTCTGGATTTTTCGTAAACACACCATGCGACGATTTATCAAAATTGGTATTCAAAACACGCATACCACCTACCAATACCGTCATTTCAGGAATGGTTAAGGTCAATAATTGAGCTTTGTCTATCAACATCTCTTCCGAAGAAGTTGAATATTGTTGTTTTTTATAATTACGGAAACCGTCAGCAATTGGCTCAAGTACTTGGAACGACTCCATATCCGTCTGCTCTTCTGAAGCGTCTGTACGTCCTGGAGTGAATGGAACCGTAATTTCATAGCCTGCATTTTTAGCAGCCTTCTCAATACCAACTACACCACCCAACACGATAAGGTCAGCTAAAGATACCTTTTTCGTTCCTGTTTGAATGTTATTAAACTCATTTTCAATGCTTCCAAGCGTTTGAAGCACTTTCGTCAATTGAACAGGGTTGTTAACAGCCCAATATTTTTGTGGGGCTAAACGAATACGTCCGCCATTTGCACCACCACGTTTGTCTGACCCACGGAACGTAGAAGCCGAAGCCCAAGCCGTTGATACTAATTCAGACACCGATAAACCCGATGCTGCAATATTTGCTTTTAGAGCTGCAATGTCTGCTTCGTCGATTACATCGTAATCAGCCGCAGGAATAGGATCTTGCCAGATTAATTCTTCAGCAGGAACTTCTGAACCTAAGTAAAGAGCTTTTGGTCCCATGTCACGGTGTGTTAATTTGAACCAAGCACGAGCAAAAGCATCTGCCAATTGATCAGGATTTTCCAAGAAATTTCTCGAAATCGGTTCATAAATTGGGTCGATTCTCAAGGCTAAATCCGTCGTGAACATAATTGGAGCATGACGTTTGCTTGCATCGTGTGCATCAGGCACAAGCCCTGCACCCGCACCGTCTTTTGGAGTCCATTGTTGAGCTCCTGCTGGACTTTTTGTCAATTCCCATTCAAAACCGAACAAGTTTTCAAAATAGCTATTACTCCATTGAGTTGGCGTATTGCTCCAAGCACCTTCCAAACCACTCGTAATGGTATCGCCAGCATTACCTGTTCCGTAGGTATTTTTCCAACCCATGCTTTGCTCTTCGATACCCGCACCCGCTGGTTCAACTCCCACGTATTTATCTGGGTCTGCTGCTCCGTGTGCTTTCCCGAAGGCATGTCCACCTGCAATTAAAGCAACTGTTTCTTCGTCGTTCATTGCCATACGAGCAAAGGTTTCACGAATATCACGAGCCGCTGCCAAAGCATCAGGAACGCCATTTGGTCCTTCTGGATTCACATAGATTAAGCCCATTTGTACCGCAGCTAATGGATTTTCTAACTCACGGTCACCAGTGTAACGTTTGTCGTCCAACCATTTACCTTCAGTTCCCCAGTAAATATCTTCTTCTGGTTCCCAAATATCTTCACGTCCACCACCGAATCCGAAGGTTTTAAAACCCATTGATTCTAAGGCACAGTTTCCTGCTAAAATCATTAAATCTGCCCAAGAAATACTTTTGCCATATTTTTGCTTGATTGGCCAAAGTAATAAACGAGCTTTATCTAAGTTACCGTTATCTGGCCAGCTATTCAAAGGAGCAAAACGTTGAGCTCCTGCCCCAGCACCACCACGACCATCGGCTGTACGATACGTTCCAGCACTATGCCAAGCCATACGAATAAAGAAAGGGCCATAATGACCATAATCGGCTGGCCACCAAGCTTGTGAAGTCGTCATTAAATCCACAATTTCTTGTTTCAATGCGGCTAAATCAAGCGATTTGAATGCTTCTGCATAGTTAAAGTCGGCACCCATTGGGTTCGAGGCTACAGCATGTTGACGAAGAATGCCTAGTCTTAATTGATTCGGCCACCAATCTTGGTTTCTTGTGCCACCACCAGCACTATGTTTAACAGGAGGTGTTGAGGCTGCACCATGCGGGAATGGGCATTTTCCCGCACCATTTGAACCGTGATCTGATGAATAATTTTCCATTGTTATAGTCTTGTTAATTTGTAATGAATGTTGTCTTAATTTATTTTAAATACGAACGAACTTCTGTTGAAGAATTGGCGTAGAATATTGTTCGCTTTTAGTATAATATTAACACTAAATATTGTATTTTTCTACGTTTCGATGTTAAAATTACAACAAAGTTTTATATAAGTCAAATTGATTGTTTTTATTAAAATATAGACAAAAACTATAACACAGACATAAGCTATTTATCATCCATTAAAGAGGAATTATGACTATCAATTTTCGGAATGACCGATAAGGCCACTCATAAATCTACCCATTCAGCAATTGACCTAATTTACAGTAGCCCCAAACCAGTAATTCGTTTATTCTTTATCGCTCACTCGCTCGTAAAAC
>JBMLRK010000541.1:0-11843 GCA_049241065.1 Spirosomataceae bacterium | reverse complement strand
AGTTAATATAAAACTTACCTACTTTATACTTAAAAAAGACTACTCTGCATATTTCATATAGTATTCGAAGGTCTAGTTAATTACAATTCCCCCAACAAAAAACCGCCCCCTTCTCATCCGAAAAGGGGGCGGTTTCAATAATAACGAATGATTAAAATTAATTGAATGTACAACTTCCCTAAAACTTACGGGTATCGAATTCAATTCATCATTACACATTATCATTTTTATGCGTATTCTTCCACAGGAACACAAGCACATACCAAGTTTCTATCACCAAAGGCAGAATCAATTCTTGATACCGTTGGCCAGAATTTACTTGCTTTTACGTACGCTAATGGGAATACCGCTTTTTCACGACTGTATGAACGTTCCCAGTTTTCTACCAATACTACTGCTTGCGTGTGGGGAGCATATTTTAACACGTTATCTGCTTTATCTGCTGTACCATTTTCGATTTCACGAATCTCTTCACGAATCGCAATCATGGCATCACAGAAACGATCTAATTCCGCTTTTGATTCAGATTCTGTTGGCTCAATCATCAACGTTCCTGCTACTGGGAACGAAAGTGTTGGAGCGTGGAAACCATAGTCCATCAAACGTTTAGCAATATCTTCGGCTTCAACACCTACCGCTACTTTAAACGGACGACAATCTAAAATCATTTCGTGCGCACAACGTCCTTCAGAACCTGTGTAAAGCACTGGATAATGTTCCATCAAACGAGCTTTGATATAATTAGCATTCAAGATAGCCGTCTCTGTTGCATGACGTAAACCTTCGCCACCCATCATGGCAATGTAAGCATACGAAATAACTAAGATACTTGCCGAACCATAAGGTGCTGCTGATACCGCTGTAATTCCTTGAGATCCACCCGCATTAGCCACTACAGCGTGTGCAGGTAAGAAAGGTGCTAAGTGAGCAACCACCCCGATTGGTCCCATACCTGGGCCTCCGCCACCGTGAGGAATACAGAAGGTTTTATGTAAGTTCAAGTGACAAACGTCTGCTCCAATCGTGGCAGGAGATGTTAAACCTACTTGAGCATTCATGTTAGCACCATCCATATAAACTTGTCCACCAAATTCGTGAATCATCGCACAAATTTCTTTGATTGATTCTTCAAAAACACCATGTGTTGATGGATAGGTTACCATTAAACACGACAAATTCGCTGCATGTAATTCCGCTTTTTCACGTAAATCTGCTAAGTCAATGTTTCCTTGCTCATCACATTTCGTTACTACTACTTTCATCCCTGCCATTACTGCCGACGCTGGGTTTGTGCCATGAGCAGAAGAAGGAATTAAGGCAATATTTCTGTGAGAATCGCCTCTTGACTCGTGGTAAGCACGAATCACCATCAAACCAGCATACTCTCCTTGAGCCCCTGAGTTTGGTTGGAATGACATTTGAGCAAAGCCTGTAATTTCACATAACCAGTTATTCAAATCCGAAATCATTTCTAAATAACCGCCCACTTGATTACTTGGAGCGAATGGGTGAATTGCCCCAAATTCTGGCCAAGTTACAGGAATCATCTCAGTAGTAGCATTCAATTTCATCGTACAAGAACCCAATGAAATCATCGAATGCACCATTGATAAATCTTTATTTTCCAATTGTTTCAAATAGCGAAGCATCTCATGTTCTGAGTGATAGCTATTAAAAACAGGATGTGTCAAATAATCAGAAGTACGCTTCAAGTCTGCTGTAAAACCAAAATCAACTTGGTCGAACAAACTTGTTAAATCAACACTTTTCTGAGCCAATTCTCCAAAAGCCGAAACAATTGTTTGTACATCTTCTACTAACGTCGTTTCGTCTAACGAAATACCAACGGCATCGCCTGTGGTATAATAACGGAAATTAATTCCTTTCGCTTCTGCAATCGCTTTCAATTCGGAAGCATTGGCAACTGCAACTTTAATCGTATCGAAGTAAGCACTTGTTTCAACGGTAAATCCTAATTGTTGTAAGGCTTGAGCTGTCAAATTCGTTAAGCCGTTCACACGTTCTGCAATGGCTTTCAAACCAGCAGGGCCATGATAAATACTGTACGCTGCTGCCATAATTGACAACAATACTTGAGCTGTACAGATATTTGACGTAGCTTTTTCACGGCGAATGTGTTGTTCACGAGTTTGTAAAGCCATACGCAAAGCACGATTACCGTTGGCATCAACCGATACTCCAATAATACGACCTGGCAAATGACGTTTGAACTCTTCTTTTGTTGCAAAGAAAGCAGCATGAGGGCCACCAAAACCCATTGGTACACCAAAACGTTGAGAAGTACCTACTACGGCATCCGCTCCCATTTCACCTGGCGACTTCAACAACGTTAAAGCTAACAAATCTGATGCAACAATCACATTGATACTCAATTCATGAGCCGAAGCAATAAGGTCTGTATAGTCAAATACTTGCCCGTCTGTTGCTGGATATTGCAAGAATACCCCATAAATATCTTCGTTTGTCAAATCAACACTGCGGTGATCGCCTACCAAAATATTGATTCCAAGAGGTGTTGCTCTTGTTACTAATACATCAATTGTTTGTGGATGACAAAGTTCAGAAACGAATAAGGTCTCCGCTTTTTTCTTTGTTCCTTTACGTTGTCCGTACAACATCGTCATTGCCTCCGCCGCCGCTGTACCTTCATCTAACAAAGAAGCATTAGCGATTTCCATTCCTGTCAAATCCATAATCATGGTTTGATAGTTAAGCAACATTTCTAAACGACCTTGAGCGATTTCTGCTTGATAAGGCGTGTAAGCCGTGTACCAAGCTGGATTTTCGAGAATGTTACGCAAAATAACCGTTGGCGTGTGCGTATCATAATATCCCATCCCGATATGCGATTTAAAAATCTCATTCTTTTGGGCTAATTTCTTGAAATCTTTCAAAAATTGAGCTTCCGTTTTTGCAGCAGGAAGATCCAATAATTTAGGCAAACGAATTGCCGAAGGAATAGTTTGATTGATGAGTGTTTCGATCGAGTCCACGCCGATAGTAGCCAACATCGCTTGACGATCTGCTACGTTAGCATTGTTATGACGATTCTCGAATGGCTCTTGATACTGAAAGTTGATTTTCATTGAAATGGAGGAAATAATGTGCGAAAAACACGTAAAACAATCAAATGAACCTAACTATCAGCAACTTGTAACACAAAGTGCTGATAGTTAGATTCATTTGGAATGCGTCTGTACAACTGGGTACTATTTATGGGTACAAATTTACGGAGAATATTTAGCAAAATCACAAGATGATGTTTACAAATCCTTAACAATTTGTTAGCACAGACAATGACTTATAAAAACCCCAACAGAATGTTTTATAGATTTGTTTTGAGAGTCCTTATAGAATAACATCTAAACTATTAAATATTTGAATAATACAATTTTGCACAATCTTAACTGTACCAGCAATCCATTATCTTTTTTTAGCAGACAAGAAAACACGATTATTTGTCCAAACAAGCACCCATATACCCTGACTATATTTAGCACGAATTCCGTAACTTCGTTTTTCATATTAATACATTTTAGAAATTCATATAATTAATGATGCCAATTCATTTCAACACACTAAAATCAAGAGCGATATTAGCAGCCTGCTTTGTCTTTTGTGGACTTACGGGTAGCTTTGCCCAAAAATCTCCCGAAAAATTTGCCCAAACCATCAAGGCAGATGATTTAAAAAAACACCTTACTTTCATCGCTTCTGATAGTTTAAAAGGACGTGAAACAGGAACGGCAGAACAAAAAGTGGCGGCTCAATACATTGCGGCACACTTCGATGCTTGCGGAATTAAAGGTATTGTAGGCAAAGATAGTTCTCATTTTCAATCGGTTGACTTAGTCAAAAGAGGTTGGGGTGATTTCTATGCAAAAGCTGGTTCAAAAAAATATCATTATTTAGAAGACTTCATCGCTTCTTCCACTGCTTCTTTTTCTAAGGACGAAAAAACGCCACTTGTTTTTGCAGGTTATGGGATTGAAGAAGATAATTTCCAAAGTTATAAAGACCTTGATGTTACAGGGAAATTTGTCATTATTTTAGACGGTGAGCCAAGAAATACAGACAGCACGTTTAGCATTTCAGGAACAAAAACCCCTTCTAAATGGGGACTGTCTGGTGGATGGAAAGAAAAAATGTACCTTGCTCAACGCAAAGGGGCAATTGGGCTTTTGATTATTTCAACTACAAGTGTCGAAGAATTTGAGAAAATTGTAAAACAACGTCAAGTAATGCTACGTCGTTTTGGAAATGCTCGTTTTGGGTTTAGAGCAGAAGGAGAGCCTCAAATTTCTAACTTTGCTACTTTGAACATTAGCCAAGCAATGGCAATTGATTTGTTAAAAACGAACAAAGAAACACTCGACAGCCTTATTAGTCCAAGTACTAGAACACTCGTAAAATCAACCTTCTCTCCAGAGGCACTTTCACTCAAAATTGAGCGTGTTACTACTCCAGTAGAAACTTATAACGTATTGGGCTTTCTGGAAGGAACAGACAAAAAAGAGGAAGTATTAGTCATTTCGTCTCACTACGATCATATTGGTGTTACCGACGGAAAAATCAACAACGGAGCTGATGATGACGGCTCAGGTACAGTAGCTGTTCTTGAACTGGCACAAGCGTTCGGCGAAGCTGCAAAAGCGGGTAATCGTCCTAGAAGAAGTATCCTATTTATGACCGTTACAGGAGAAGAAAAAGGTTTATTAGGTTCTGAATATTACGTTAACAACCCAATAATTCCCTTAAAACAAACAATTTGCGACTTAAATATCGACATGGTAGGTCGTACCGACGATGCTCATAAAAAAGCGAAAGACTACGTTTATGTCATCGGTTCGGATAAATTATCATCCGAATTACATGAGAGTTTATTGAAAACCAATAAACAATATACCAAAATGGAGTTGGATTTCCAGTTTAACGACCCACATGATCCTAACCGTTTTTACTACCGTTCAGACCATTATAATTTTGCCAAAAATAATATTCCTGTTGCCTTTTTCTTTAATGGCGTTCATGAAGATTACCACCGTCCGACCGACGATGTAGAGAAAATTGAATTTGATAAGTTAGAAAAAAGAGCCAAACTCGTATTCTACTTAGCTTGGGATTTAGCCAATCGAAACGAACGCATTGTCGTTGATTCACATAAGGAGTAAAAGAAAAAGCGTAGCATCCGAATAAAGAGGCTACGCTTTTTTTATTTTTAAGAATAATGAACTTCCCCAAAAACCTGTTTTGATAAGTCGTTCTTCCATTTTAACCAACCTATAAAATAAATTATTCAACCAAATAGCAGGCATCTCAACATCAGAAGTCAAGTTAGATTCATCCAAAAATCCACATTTCAATTGTATTCGTTGAAAAAAACGAACTGCCCAAATCAGTGGAGCTAAGAACAAACTCCAGTACGAATGCTGAACAAGAGACAATTTAGATTTTTGAATAATAGGCTTAAAATCAGCCAATACGAAGCGATGCTTTCCTCCTACTGCTACATCGTGTGTTCCGTAGAAAGAAGCAAATGCGTTATTATTAGACAAGAATAATCCTCCTGATTTTAGAAGAGAAGCAATATTGACAAAGGCTAGTTCTATTTGTTCCGTTTCCAGACAATAAAACACATCGTCACAGATAATAGCATCAAACTGTTGCTCCTCAAAATATTCGGATACCTTGTCAATAGAAAGGTAAGTTACCCTTAAATCACGACTTTGGGCAAAATGAATGGCAGCTTCGGAATAATCAATTCCTTGTAGGTTTGTATAACCTTTTTCACGGAGGAAATCCAATAAACCACCCGTTCCACAACCAATATCCAAGAGTTTTATATCACGTTGATTCGAGAATCGTTCTTGCAAGGCTTCGTATATTTTCTCGTGCAAAATCCGATACCACCACAAGTCTTTCTCGACTTCAAACATGATTTTATACTCTTCAAAACTACTCTTGATCATGGTTATACACTCGATACTTTATCGTAAATTGAGGGGAATTACTTTGTGTAAGAAATGCTTTTCCGATATACTCTCCAATAATACCAATACACAGAATACGGAAACCAGCAAAGAAGGTAATTAGGGTTGCGGAATTTGTGTCAAAAAGATCCGAAACATGCAAACACATCATCACAAATGAGATGAGAATAAGAGTTAATCCTGAGAATAAAACAAATCGGACAGGTAATAACGAATAACCGAAAAGTATATTAAAGAATACGGTTAACAGCTTCTTAAATGTATAATTTGATTCCCCATGTTCACGTTCATCGTGCTGTACATAAACCCTACCAATGTGGGTTGTCACACTAAAAACCAGTCCATCAATGTAAGGGAAAGGACCTGTATATTTACAGATTTCATCCACCACTTCTTTACGAATTAGTTTAAAACTTGCAAGGTATAAATCTTTGGGTTTTCCTAACAAAGGAGTAGTAATGTAATTCACCAACCAACTACCGAAATTACGGAAAAGACTATGTTTTTTCTCCCGATATTGTCCATATACCACATCATAATCACCACGTTCAGCTTCTTCGACTAATTTAATAATTTCAGAAGGAGGATTTTGGAAATCGTCGTCAATCATTACCGCATATTTTCCCTTTACATGATTTAAGCCACACATAACTGCGTTGAACTCTCCAAAGTTTTTACGAAGCGAAATTAAGGACGTATTTTCATACCGTTTTACCAACGCTTTGCAGACCTCCGCAGAATTGTCTGGACTAGCATCGTTAACCATGATAATTTCAAAATCATAATTTTTTAACTCTACATGAAGGGTATCAACCAATCGAGTGATTGTTTTTTCGGCTTTGTATATAGGGATGACTACGGAAAGTAACATTAATATGAATTAACGGTTTGAATGATGAAATTGATTTCATCATCTGTAAGAGCGGTATTTAAAGGCAAACTTACGACTTCTTCGTGAATTATTTCAGTAATTGGTAATGAAAGATTGCTAAATTCCTTATATGCCAACTGCTTATGTGGCGGAATCGGATAATGAATTTCTGTTCCAATTCCATGTTCTGTTAAGAAATCTCTAAAGTCAGACCGCTCTTTTACTCGAACAACGAACAAATGCCAAACGTCATCGTTTATACTTTTATTCGTTGGTAAACACACTTTCCCGCTTATGATACCCGTCAAATATCGTTGAGCAATGATGCGTCTTCTCCTATTATCTTGCTCTAAAAAAGGGAGTTTTACAGACAGAGAAACCGCTTGAATTTCGTCTAAACGACTATTAAATCCTTTTTTCTCAAAGACATATTTCTCACTAGAACCATAATTTCTCAGCTTCCTAATTCGCTCTGCTAATAAAGCATCATTGGTCGTAATTGCTCCTGCATCGCCCAATGCACCCAGATTTTTGGACGGATAAAAGCTAAAACCTGCTCCATCAGATAGATTTCCTGCTTTTTTCCCTTTGTACACTGCACCATGAGCCTGAGCCGCATCTTCAAATACTTTTAAGCTATATTGTTGAGCAAGTTGTTGAATGGTTTCCATCTCACAACACTTACCATAAAGATGCGTTACCAAAATGGCTTTAGTATTTGACGTGATATGCACTTCAATTTTAGATACATCAATAAGGTAATCGTCCAGATTTGGTTCAACCAACACAGGGACAAGATTGGCATTTGAGATAGCCAAGATAGTTGCTATATAAGTATTGGCAGGAACGATAATTTCTGAGCCTTCTGGGAATTCATTAGCCTTCAATAAAATAGTAAGAGCATCGAGTCCGTTGGCAACTCCAAAACAATACTGAGTGCCACAATATTGAGCAAACTGTTCTTCAAAAGAGATTAAACTTTTACCTAAAATATACCATCCTTCTGCAAGTTTTCGGGAAATAGCATCCATTATTTGAGCTTCATAAGAGGCATTAATCTGCTTTAAATCTAAAAAAGGTATTGAAATCATGGGCAAAAAAAAGCGTTTGAAAAGGTCGATTCGACTTTATTCAAACGCATATTAATAGTTCTTATTTATCCTATATAGCTACTCCTAACAATTCGGGTATAGAAGTTGGATAGGGTTCAAAAATATAATCCGCTGCATCATAATATTCATTGGCCAATACCATCAAAATAGAATCGCTGGTAAAGCTATCCATCACATGCCAGTCTTCTGGCTTCAGAATTAGGCACTTATCAGAAGAGTCCAAAATATATTCATTTTGCTCTTTGCCATTATCTACCAGAACTCTACAACTGCCAGCAAGACAAATAAGTGCTTGCCAAGTTTTCTTATGGCGATGCCCTCCACGTTCACAACCAGGAATTGCTCTAATGAAATAAGAACGTTTAATAGCCCCTGGGAGGATTTTTTCAAAAACAGTTAAATTGCCCGCATCCGAGCCAAAAGTGGCTAGTTGTATTAGTTTTTTCATAAATTATTGTTATTACAAGTTTCTCTAACATACACTAACAGCGTACACTGAAGCAATTATTTACTACAAATATAATAGAATTTTTCTCTTCTGATTATGATTAAATAATATATTTAAGAGATAAAACACTTCTAAACTAGACATTATGTATTAATTAAAAACGAAATAATTATATTTCCAGAGACTTACTTGAGTAATCCGTTATTATTCGTCTCAGAAGGCTATTGCTTCGCATGAACTGTTACACCTTCTTATCATAACGCTTTTTCGTTAATACTGTAGTTAAATGTACATAAAATAACACAAAAACAACAGAGAATCATCACAAACTCATTTTAAAAAATATCAAGAAAAAACAATACAAATCTAACAATTAATTTTAACGGCTTCTTATTTCAGTTCAATCTATTACCTTTGTACAATTTTTGACCTTGCTCGTAATAACCAAATCCGTAAAAATTAGTTTTTAGGGGTTTATACTTATGAGATTTCCGTTAGGTCAATTGATTCTGCATAAAGGAGAATCCTTGTCTTTATCATAAAGAATTAACCAACAAAAATAAAGTAACAGCCGTGCCAAAAGACACTTCCATAAAGTCCGTACTCATCATCGGATCTGGTCCAATCATCATCGGTCAAGCGTGTGAATTCGATTATTCTGGTTCACAAGCAGCTCGTTCACTTCGTGAAGAAGGTATTGAAGTTATCTTGATTAACTCCAACCCTGCCACGATTATGACTGACCCTCTCAATGCTGACCACGTTTATTTGAAGCCGCTTGAGAAAAAGTCCATCATTGAAATTTTAGAGAAGCATGACGTTGATGCTGTGTTACCAACAATGGGTGGACAAACAGCATTAAACTTAGCCATTGATTGCGACGCAGCGGGTATTTGGGAAAAATACAATGTTCGAATCATTGGTGTGGACATCAAAGCGATTGAAACAACGGAAGACCGTGAGAAATTCCGTTTGAAAATGCTTGAAATTGGCGTAGGTGTTTGTAAAGGACGCACGGCTCGCTCATTCTTGGAAGGAAAAGAAATTGCACAAGAAACAGGATTCCCTTTGGTTATCCGTCCTTCATTTACCCTTGGTGGTACTGGTGGTGGTTTTGTGCATGACCCGAAAGACTTTGATGCTGCTTTGAATAAAGGCTTGCATGCTTCTCCTACGCATGAAGTATTGGTAGAACAATCTATCATGGGTTGGAAAGAATATGAATTGGAGTTATTACGTGACAACTTAGGTAACGTAATTATCATCTGTTCTATCGAGAACTTTGACCCAATGGGTATCCATACAGGAGACTCTATTACGGTTGCACCTGCTATGACATTACCTGATACTGTTTATCAGAAAATGCGTGACATGGCGATTAAGATGATGAATGCTATTGGTCAATTTGCGGGTGGATGTAACGTTCAGTTCTCATTAAATCCTGAGAATGACGAAATCATCGCTATCGAAATTAACCCACGTGTATCTCGTTCGTCTGCCTTAGCTTCTAAAGCAACTGGTTATCCAATTGCGAAAATTGCAGCTAAAATGGCGATTGGTTATAATTTAGATGAATTAACCAATGCAATTACAGGTACTACTTCAGCCTATTTTGAGCCTGCGTTAGATTATGTAATTGTAAAAATTCCTCGTTGGAACTTCGATAAATTCCCTGGTGCAGATAAAACCTTAGGTCTTCAAATGAAGTCGGTAGGTGAAGCCATGGGTATTGGTCGTAACTTCCAAGAAGCATTGCAAAAAGCTTGTCAATCGTTAGAAATTAAACGTAACGGTATGGGAGCTGACGGCAAAGGATTAGAAGACCAAGATGCCATTATGAAATCATTGGCAAATCCATCTTGGAATCGTTTATTCCATATTTACGATGCCTTCAAAATGGGTATTTCTTTCAAAACAATTCAACAAGCTACTAAAATCGACAAATGGTTCTTATACCAAGTGGAAGATTTGGTACGTGTGGAAAACGCTATGGAGAAATTCCACATCGGTAACGTTCCAACTGAATTATTAGAAGAAGCAAAACACAAAGGATTCGCTGACCGTCAGATTGCTTATTCATTACGTTGTTTAGAATCGGAAGTGTATGAAAAACGTAATAGCTTAGGAATCAAACGTGTTTATAAATGTGTAGATACCTGTGCGGCTGAGTTTGAAGCTTCAACTCCTTATTTCTACTCGACGTTCTCTCAAGGTTCTGAAACACTTGATAACGAGTCTGATCCAAAATCAGATAAGAAGAAAGTAATCGTATTGGGTTCTGGACCAAACCGTATCGGTCAAGGGATTGAATTTGACTACTCATGTGTTCACGGTATTTTGGCAGCCAAAGAAGCAGGTTATGAGGCAATTATGATTAACTCGAACCCTGAAACGGTTTCTACAGACTTTGACATTGCGGATAAATTATACTTCGAACCTGTATTCTGGGAACATGTATATGACATCATCCAACACGAAAAGCCTGAAGGTGTTATCGTTCAGTTAGGTGGTCAGACAGCCTTGAAATTAGCGGAGAAATTGACAAAACACGGTATCAAAATTATTGGTACATCGTTTGAAGCACTTGATTTAGCTGAAGACCGTGGTGCTTTCTCTGCATTATTACAAGAAAATGATATTCCTTTCCCTAAATTTGGGGTATGTGAAGATGCAGATAATGCCGTTGAATTAGGACGTTCGTTAGGGTATCCATTGTTGGTTCGTCCTTCGTATGTATTGGGTGGACAATCTATGAAAATCGTTATCAACGAGCAAGAATTGGAGCAACACGTTGTGAAAATCTTACAAGATATTCCTGGCAATAAAATCTTGCTTGACCACTTCTTAGAAAACGCAATCGAAGCAGAAGCGGATGCGATTTGTGACGGAGAAGACGTGTATATCATCGGTATGATGGAACACATCGAACCAGCAGGTATTCACTCAGGTGACTCGCACTCGGTATTACCTCCATTCGATTTGTCAGAAAACGTTATCAAGCAAATTGAAGACCATACTCGCAAAATCGCCCTTGCTTTAAAAACAAAAGGTTTGTTGAACATTCAGTTTGCGGTGAAAGACGAAGTAGTATATATCATCGAAGCAAACCCACGTGCTTCTCGTACGGTACCGTTTATTTGTAAAGCTTACCAAGAGCCTTACGTAAACTATGCAACGAAAGTTATGTTAGGAGCGAAATTGAGCGACTTCAACTTCCAACCGAAGAAAAACGGATGGGCTATCAAAATCCCGGTATTCTCATTCAACAAGTTCCCGAACGTGAACATGGAATTAGGACCAGAAATGAAATCAACGGGTGAAGCAATTTACTTCATTGATTCATTGAAAGACGAATTCTTCAGAAAAGTGTACGGAGAACGTAATTTATATTTAAGTAGATA
>JBMLRK010000540.1:0-6208 GCA_049241065.1 Spirosomataceae bacterium | reverse complement strand
ATCGTGAAGGTTTGTTGAATGATGGGGAGTAAGTTGTTTACTCACTAGAGATTAACAAAAAAGAGCGTCTGAATTCTATATGAACTCAGACGCTCTTTTTTGTTAAATGTAATTTTGGGGTGCAATAAAGCTGTTTGGACTTTCTCGATACGGGTGAATAAATAAATTCACCTGTTAAGTGGAATGGCTGGGCAGTAAGTAGATATTAACCCAAGCATAAAAACAGCTTTTAAACAGTTTCTATGAGGAGGTTATTGAATACTACTTTGTGCCTATCCTCCTTGCAAACTTGATGCCTTTTTGTATAATTACTGAGCTACTTTTTTCGCTTCTTTCAATAAAACAGTAGCAGCAGAGGCAACAGGGTTTGGCACACCCACTACAGATTTCTTAACCTTTCCTTTTGCATCCAAAAAGTAAAGTGTTGGGTAGCCTTCTACAGGGTATTGTTGTGCTACTGCTGGGCCTTCTCCATTTTCATAATCAATGGCAACACAAACAAATTTTTGATTCATATATTCGCCTAATGCTTTGTCGGTAAATACTTTCGATTTCAAGTATTTACAAGGACCACACCAAGTAGTGTAACAGTCCATCATCACTAACTTGTTTTCTTTTTTTGCTTTTGCTAAAGCTTCTTTGAATGTCCCGTGAAAAAACTGAATGCCTTCGGTTGGAGTATCTTTCTTCTTAGCAGGAGGATTCCCTGCGAAGATACTGATGCTTAATACACAAAGAAATGCGGCAATAATGGTTGATTTTAACATGATTTTGTAAATTATGATGAAATAGATAATGCTTAAAAATAAACAAGAGAAATACGTATTTAGTTTGTAAATGCTTATTTTCTTACCACCTGACGAGCTTTTGTAAGTAATTCATTTGCACCAATTCCACCAACCTGATGATTGACTACTCTACCGTACTTGTCTAAAAATAGTAGAGTCGGATATGCCTGTACTCCATAACGTTTTGCAGTAGCCATACCTTCATCATCTTCCATATCCATGGCAACACAAATGAAATTTTGGTTCATAAAAGAGCCTAGTACTGGGTCTGTAAAGGTATATTTTTTCATTAATTTGCAAGGACCACACCAACTCGTGTAGCAGTCAATAAAGACAAATTTGTCGGTGGCTTTTGCTATTTCTAATCCTTTTTTTAGCGAAGTCATGGGGAAATAAATCCCATTGGATTCCACTCCATTTATAGCAGTGGCACCAGGGGTTTCTTCTTGAATATCAGTATGTTCTCGTGTCTCTTCAGGTATAAATGGTGGCGTTGTATTGCGTTTACATCCTGATATAAATAGTAAACAGCTTATAACCAAGACTAATGTTGTTCTCATGGCATGACTTCTTTAAGTAGGGATTAACTTATTTATTGAACGGATAAAGTTAAATAATATTTTGGATTAACAAATCATTAACACCAATAACTTTGCCAAAAGTTAAAAGCAGGTCAAAAGAAAAAGCCAGTCTTCAAGGACTGGCTTTTTCTAAATAAATAACTATTTTTAACTATATGATAGTCAAGTTGTTATGCGTAACTATTTAGCATTACAGGCATTACTAACATTAAAATATCTTCATTCTCTTTTTTATCAGCAGGAACGATTAAACCAGCACGATTAGGTGCTGACATTTCTAAAGAAATCATGTTAGAGTTTACATTATTCAACATTTCGATTAAGAATTTAGCGTTGAATCCAATCTCCATATCGTCTCCTTCATAGTCGCACATTAAACGCTCATTCGCTTCGTTTGAGTAATCTAAATCTTCGGCAGAAATCACTAAATCATTCGCACTTAGTTTCAAACGGATTTGGTGCGTTGTTTTGTTCGAGTAGATAGAAATACGTTTTAATGAACCCAATAATTCGCCACGATTGATTGTCAAGACATTTGGATTGTTTTGAGGAATCGCATTTTCGTAATCAGGGAAACGCTCGTCAATTAAGCGACAAACCATTTTGATGTTATTGAAACTGAAAAATGCGTTTGCTTGGCTAAAATCTGCGGTTACTGTTGTATCATCCGACGGCAACGAAGATTTCAATAAATTCAAGGCTTTACGAGGGATAATCATCGTTGAAGTTGAATCTGAAGTTACGTCACTTCTTCTATAACGGATTAAACGGTGTCCGTCTGTAGCTACAAAATTGGTGTATTCGCTCGAAAGTTGAACATATACCCCCGTCATTGCAGGACGAAGGTCATCGTTAGAAACCGCAAAAATCGTATTGGCGATAGCCGCTCCTAAAATGTCAGCAGAAAGTTGTACGGATAGACTTTTGGTTACCTGTGGTACTTTAGGGAAATCGACAGGATTTTCTCCTGATAATTTATAACGTCCGTTTTCAGTAATGATTTCTGTCCCAAACGTATCATTATCGACGTTAAATGTGATTGGCTGATCAGGAAGACCACGTAATGTATCAAGTAGTAAACGTGCTGGTACTGCAATTGCCCCTGTGTTAGACGATTCTACTTCAAGCGTAGTAATCATAACAGTTTGCAAGTCGGATGCGGTAACTGTCAACAAGTTTTGGTCGAGTTGAATTAAGAAATTCTCTAAGATAGGGATGATTGGATTATTAGCAATAACCCCGTTAATACCAGAGAGTTGTTTCAATAAGACTGATGAAGATACAACGAATTTCATTTGTGTCGGAATATGTTAAGGTTGGGAATTAACTTCTAGGTAATACTCGGTGTTTTTTAAAAACAGAAGAGTTAATTTATGGTCTCTGAAGAGATAAATCCTTATCTATCAGGACTGAACTTAGAATTACTTCGCAAAAGTACTAATAAGTACCGATATTGGAACATCCAGCGAATAGAAAAAAAATAAAAGTAGAAAGTAATTGTGGTGTGTGTAATGTCAGAAAAATGATAATGAACTCATCTCAAGGTAGAAGAATAGGCAACTATACCTTACGGGATTGAATAAATTCTAAAATGGATTTACGGCAAATTTATTACTTAAACGTTATGCTCATCTTATGCTGTTAATGTGGATAAATTGGCGGATTTATTCCACAATAACAAGTAATATATAGCGGAAATTTCGTAGTTTTATGTACGAATTCCTAAAACTACACTTCAAAAAGAACAGTCTTTACGACTATTCTTTCTGAAAATATAACCCTTAGGGAGATCGGATTACTAATGTAGTGCATAACGCAAGTCAACGTATCAAATTAAAGTAAGGAATATAATGCTACTCAATAGTTAAACATTTAATTGTTTTTTGTTAACCAAATATACAGTCTTGTATCGCTATTTTACAATAGCCATTTTGGCTAAATACATAAAATGACAACTAAAATCAGGAGTTTTATTAAATATTTTAGGATAATTTCAAAATACTTGTAAACTTGTATCGTCATTTAGTGCCAGAACACGGCCATTCATGAAATTCCTTCTATTTCTCTTCTTACTCTCTACTATTATTTTTTCTTTCAAAATGATTTCAATACTGAATTTATAAAGGTTTTAACATCTTACTAATACTTATGAACTATTCCAGCCGCTATATGGAAGCAAATATTGATAATTCGAAAAAAGTACTTTTGAATTATCCGAGTGCTGCTCCTGAAGAGACGATAGCAAAATACATTCAATTACTAAAAGATCCTGCACAACAGGCCATGTTGTCTAAAGGCGTTGTTGGACTTTTAGATGTACATAATTTAGCCTTTAAATATATTGTCAATACCGAATTTGCGGTAGGGATTTCCGCTGAGTATTTTCTAAGTGTAGGCATACAGGCGTATTTTGAATCCATGGTAGATGATGTTAATAATTATGAGGTTGTTCCCACTTTTATTAAGTTCTTGATTGAATCAACCAAGGCCGTGGCACCGGCATTACGCCCTAATTTTTTATCTTATTTGTACGGAGTGAATCATGTTAGACAGAATGGGGTAGCGTTTTTGACACTCTTGAAGGTAAGAAGTGTGGCTCATGACGAAAATGGTTTACCAACTCTTTGTTTATTCAGTTTGGAGGATATAGGGCATTTAACGAAGAAAACGGTAACGCCTAGAATGCGTATTAGCTTTAAAGATAATTGTAATAGTGCAGAAGTTTTTAGCTTGTCGATGGAAGAAAGACAACTCAAAAAAGGGGACTTGTTTTCGGGGAGAGAAGTGGACGTGTTGAAATGTTTGTTAAAAGGAGACGAGTCTAAAGAAATAGCTGAAAAGCTTTTTATCAGTTCTAATACAGTGGATAATCACCGTAAGAATATGATTCGGAAAATAGATGCTAGAGATACAACGGCCTTAGTTCAACTTTGCAAGATGCTGGGGGTTTTACAATAAAAAACCTTACGATTAAATGAGAATTCGTGACTAGTTAGGGATTACTTCATTTCTGAATAAGCATTAAATCTTTTACCTTTGTATTGCTAAAAACGGAGTAGCTTTTGCTATTCTGAGAGAATAAATCAGATAGTCAATTAAATCAGAAATAAGTGGAACAGCAAGATGTGCATACTTTTCAGCTAGATACAGTACAGGATGTAATCGAGGTGGACGAAATCGGAGAGGTAGCTAAACATATACTGACTCATTTGTCTGTCTCTGAGTCTTTTAATTCCTTGGGTTTCGACTCCGTGGGGGATTTGATTTACTTAATTGGTCAATCCAAAAATGATATTTTGTCTTCGTTATATCTCCACTCTTATCGAGGAATCGGAACAGCAAAAGCTCCAGTCGAATCAGGTAAACTTGCGAGTACTGTCATGGATTTGATTAATCAAGAATTAATCGCTTCTGCTAATTCAGTAGGAGAGGGAGGTTTATTTGTTGCCTTAGTTCGTGCTTCTATTTTCAATACACTTGGGTTTTCGATAAAAACAGATCCTTCTTTCCGCAAAGATGCCTTTTTGTTTGGGGAGTCTTCTGAACGAGTAGTAGTTTCTGTCAAATCGGATAATCAGCTAGATTTTGAGGAAGCTTTATCGGCACAGCACATTCCTGCGAAATTTTTGGGTGTGGTAAGTAAAGGAAAAATGGCGATTGATTCCGAAAAAATCATGGACGTGACCGAAGCCAAAACCTTACTAGGAGTTTAATATCAGGCTGTTAATTTTGGAAGAAATTTATAAGCCGAAGATAGGTAATTATTAATGATGTTAAATTAGTTGATTTTTGAAAAGGCTTAATAACTAGTTTGTTAAATCAGAAAATCAACATTCATGATTTTACATTATTACTTGCCTATCTTCGGCTTTTTATATAAACGTTTGGAGACGTTTAACGAAATATTACCTTATGCGTTACTTTTTAGAATGTGCCTATCGAGGAACTAATTATTGCGGTTGGCAAAAACAACCCAATGCTCCATCTGTACAAGAGGAAATAGATAAAGCCCTATCGCTATTATTACGAAAACCCGTGGAAATTGCAGGAAGTAGTCGCACGGATGCGGGAGTTCATGCCGAACATCAAACGGCTCATATTGATTTGGAAGAAGCCATTCCAGACTGTCAACATTTGGTTTATCGCCTCAATAAAATTACGCCTGCGGATATTTCTATCAAGCAAATTTATCTGGTTGCGGACGACTATCACGCTCGTTTTGAGGCTACTTCTCGTAAATATGAATACCGCATTGCCCGTAAAAAAAATCCTTTTTTGACAGGCGTTACGTATCAATTTGAAATGCCTTTAGATATGGAACGAATGAATGAAGCCTGTGCTTTATTTTTTAACCATATTGATTATGAGTGTTTTAGTAAAGTAAAAACGGATGTGTTTACCTATAATTGCACGATTGAGGAGGCTCGTTGGGAACAGCGTTCGGAAGATTTATGGGTTTTTCATATCAAAGCAAATCGCTTTTTGAGAGGGATGGTACGTGCTATTGTAGGAACATTATTGGAAGTAGGAGCAGGGCGATTGTCTATCGAAGGGTTAGAAACCATTATTCTTTCCAAGAATAGAACAAAGGCAGGACGAGCTGTACCTGCCGAAGGCTTATTTTTGATGGAGGTGAATTATTAAATGAGACTGTTGGGTAACATGAGTAAAAACGGCATTGCTTGGGAGTAATCCAAGGTGTCGTACTCAATTCCTAGTTTTCTAAGATGTTGGTAATAGGTTGAATGAAAGTGATAATAATGTTTTTCGGATTGAATAAACCACGCTTTTCTTCCTAAAAAATGAGCAAGAAACCATTTTTCCAAAAGTCTTCCTGTT
>JBMLRK010000539.1:0-13797 GCA_049241065.1 Spirosomataceae bacterium | reverse complement strand
TTGTACTTAAAAATTCAAAAAATAAAATCATGTACAAATCGCTTAAAGAAGAATGTTTTGAAGCCAATATGATGCTTCCAAAACTTAATTTAGTATTATTCACTTTCGGAAACGTGAGTGCTGTGGACAGAGAAAAAGGGGTATTCGCTATCAAACCAAGTGGTGTGCCTTACGAATTTTTAAAGGCAGAAGACATCGTCATCATGGACTTTGATGCGAAAGTGGTAGAAGGAACAATGCGTCCATCTTCCGATACAAAAACACACGCTTTATTGTACAAAACATGGAGCGATATTGGCGGTATCACCCACACACACAGTACACACGCTGTGGCTTGGGCTCAAGCAGGGATGGATATTCCAATTTTTGGAACAACCCATGCAGACCACACACACCGTGACATCCCTTGCGCTCCTGCCCTTTCGGATGCCATGATTGAAGGTGACTACGAATACGAAACGGGTAATCAAATCTTTGGCGTATTTGAAGAAAAAGGACTTTCGCACAAAGAAATGGAAATGGTTTTATTACAAAATCATGGCCCTTTCACTTGGGGAAAAACGGCTGAAAAATCAGTTTATAATGCCGCAGTATTGGAAGAAGTGGCTCGTATGGCTTATTTAACCCTACAAATCAATCCAAATACGCCAAGAATTAAGGATACCTTGCGTCTGAAACACTACGAGCGTAAGCATGGTGTGAATGCGTATTATGGACAAGGTTGCTAGACATATCCTCCTGCTGAACCCTTGAGTTTTTAAGAATCCAGCGGTTCAGCAGTACAATAACCGAATGTTATTCCTTCAACAGAAATAGAACCATCTCACTACCATCAAAAACTCGAAGTTTAACGAAAACGTAGCTTACCCATCCATACGGTTCCTTTGTGGTGCAATGGAATCAATAACCAATCGTACTATGTTCATGAGTTTTTCTAAAACACTCGCTATTTTTCTGATTCTGTGTATTACAACGCTGAATATAAAGGCTCAAGCTCCCCCCAAGGTAGCTGAAAAGGATAAAGTGGCGTATCTGTTCGTTTACTTTACAGGAAACAAAATCGCAGAAGAAGCCATTCGCTTTGCCGTTAGTGCCGATGGCTATAATTACCTTGCTTTAAATAACAACAATGCGGTGATTGATTCGAAAGTAATTAGCTCTTCGGGTGGTGTACGTGATCCGCACATTTTACGTGGACAAGATGGTAAAACTTACTACATGGTTGCAACAGATATGGTTTCGTCAAAAGGCTGGGATTCTAACCGTGCAATGGTTTTACTCAAATCAACTGACCTAATTAACTGGACATCTAAGGTTATCAATATTCAACAAAAATATAAAAATCAAGAAGACCTAAAGCGTGTATGGGCTCCACAAACGATTTACGATGCAGCCGCAGGAAAGTATTTGGTTTACTGGTCGATGAAGTATGGCAACCAAAACGATGTCATTTACTACGCTTATGCCAATGCCGACTTTACGGATTTAGAAGGAGAACCTAAGCCTTTGTTTATTCCTAAATCGGGAGATTTCTGTATTGATGGCGACATTATTCAGAAAGATAGCCTTTACTATTTGTTCCGTAAAACAGGAAACAAAGACGGTGCTGGCTTAAAAGTTGCCACAACTAAATCACTAACTTCTGGTAATTGGCAAGAAGACGAACGCTATATTCAACCGACGAAAGAAGACGTAGAGGGTTCGAGTATTTTTAAAGTAAATCATTCAGATAACTACACGCTTATCTATGATTTATTCAAGGCTCATGGATTTCAATTTTCACAAAGCAAGGACTTACAAAAATTTACGGTTATTGACAGTGTGGTAAAAATGAATTTTCACCCTCGTCATGGTACAATTTTGCCTATCACTCGTAGCGAACTAAAAACCTTATTCAGCAAATGGGGCAAACCCGCAGGTTTTCCAGAACTGAATAATAACCCTGTCTTGGAAGGCTATTACGCAGACCCTGATATTCTATATTCTAACAAAACGAAAAAGTATTATATCTACCCTACTAGCGACGGTTTTACTGATTGGTCAGGGACATATTTCAAAACATTTTCGTCTGAAAATCTCAAGGATTGGAAAGATGAAGGAGTCATTCTTGACTTACCTAAAGACGTTGCTTGGGGTACACGCAATGCGTGGGCTCCTGCCATCATCGAAAAGAAAATTAAAGGAAAGTACAAGTACTTCTATTACTTTACTGCCGCTCAAAAAATCGGTGTTGCCGTATCGGATAACCCAACAGGGCCTTTTGTGGACTTAGGAAAACCGCTTATCGACACCAAACCTAACGGCATTAAAGGGGGACAAATTATCGACCAAGATGTTTTTGCTGACCCTAAAACGGGAAAAAATTACTTATACTGGGGTAATGGGTTTATGGCAGGTGCAGAGTTAAACGACGACATGGTATCCATTAAAGAAAATACCCTCAAGGTTATCACGCCTGACAAGACCTTCAGAGAGGGAACGTATGTTTTTTACCGCAAAGGCTTGTATTACTTCCTTTGGTCGGAAGATGATACTCGCAGTGAAAACTATCGAGTACGATATGGTACTTCTAAATCGCCACTTGGCCCTATTGAAATTCCCCAAAATAACTTGGTGATTGCTAAAGACCCAAGCCAAGGCATTTATGGAACAGGACATAACTCAATTCTCCAAATTCCGGGGAAAGACGAATGGTATATCGTTTATCACCGTTTCTCTTTTCCTGACGGTATCAACATGGGAAGAGCCGCAGGATATAACCGAGAACTTTGTATTGATAAAATGACCTTCAATGCCGACGGTAGTATTCAGCAGGTAATCCCAACGCATAAAGGAATCGAACTTAAAAAATAACGTAGTAGTGATGTTGAATTTTGGATGTTGGATTTTGGATGAAACATACGAATGGTTAATCGCTTACAAGCAATCATTCCCTATAAATCAAACATTTACCATTCAAAATCTAACATTAGTAGTGTACGAAGGATTAAGAAACGTTTGGGAAATTTAAATTTCGAGACCTAGGGCTTCACCCTAGGCTTAGGTATATCGCCCTTTCAGGGCTAAGACAGTACATTTTAGCCCTGAAAGGGCGATATATCTTAGCGATGGGTGTTAGCCCATCATCAAAAAAGGATTTTACAAAATTTGGCAGAGAATGCTATTTTTCAATCCTTCGTACACTAGTAGTTCAAAATCTAACATTGAGAATAATACAATTCATGAAAAAAATACTTGTAATAAGCTTATTCAGCCTAATTTCACTCGCATCGTTGGCACAAAAAGAGGCCTACTTATTCTGCTACTTTAAAGGTAACGGACTAGATGGCTTACATTTGGCATCGAGTACGGACGGACTACATTTTACGGCTTTAAAAAATGACAGTTCTTTCTTGAAACCAACCGTTAGTAAAGATAAACTCATGCGTGATCCAAATATCTTGAAAGGAAAAGATGGCTATTATCACATGGTTTGGACGGTTTCTTGGCAAGATAAAGGCATTGGTTATGCTCGTTCTAAAGATTTAATCCACTGGTCAGAACAGCAGTTTATTCCTGTAATGGCTCACGAACCAACTGCAATGAATTGCTGGGCTCCTGAATTACAATACGACGAAAAAACACAGGAATATGTTATTTTCTGGGCAACAACGATTCCTGATAGATTTGTAAGCAAAGAAGAAGGAAAAGGCGATGGCAAATACAACCACCGTATGTATAGCGTTTCGACCAAAGATTTTAAAACCTTTAGTCCAACTAAGTTATTTTATGACCCCGACTTTAATGTCATTGATGCAACCATCGTAAAGGACAAAGGCCAGTACGTTATGTTCTTGAAAGATGAAACAAAATTTCCTGTTCAGAAAAACATCAAAATTGCTTATAGCAAAAGTTTAAACGAGCCATTTTCGGCTGCCTCCGCCCCTATCAGTACCAACTGGGTAGAAGGGCCAACAGCCATAAAAATCGGAAACGAATGGATTGTCTATTATGACCAATATACTCGCCATAAAATGGGAGCCATAAAATCATCCGACCTTAAAACATGGACGGATATTTCAGACAGTATCTCTTTCCCAAAAGGAACAAGACACGGAACAATTTTTAAAGTGAGTAAAAAAGAGTTGAAAAAGCTGAGTAATGAATGATGTTGAATTTTGAATGTTAAATGTTGGATTGCTTTTGTACAGCCCTAATTCAAAATCCAACATTCAAAATCCATCATCTTTAAAAACTGTATTCCAAAAACAACAATTTATACCAAACAACAATGAAAAAAAGACACTTTTTAGTAGCGGGTCTATTGGCGACCACCCTTTTTGTCGCTTGTGACAAAAAGAAAGAATCAGGTTCTACGGCAGAAGCTGGCAAAATTGCAACGGCTTCTTTCGGAAAATTGAATGATTCAACCGAAGCTACACTTTACACACTTGCAAACGAAGCAGGAATGACCGTAACCATTTCTGACTTTGGCGGAACAGTCGTTTCTTGGACTGCCCCAGACAAAGATGGTAAGTACGAAGACATCACTTTGGGTTGTGACTCACTTTCGGGCTATACCAAAGGCGTTCCATACTTCGGAGCATTAATTGGTCGTTATGGCAACCGTATTGCTCAAGGGAAATTCACCCTAGATGGCAAAGCTTATACCTTAGCAATCAACAACACGCCAAACGCTCTACATGGAGGGTTGAAAGGTTTCGACAAAGTAATGTGGAAAGCAACGCCTATCGACGGAGCAGAACCAGCCTTGAAATTGACTTACACGGCTAAAGACGGGGAAGAAGGTTATCCAGGCAACTTGTCTGTTGAGGTGCTTTACACCTTAACGAAAGACAATTCCCTTAAAATCGACTACAAAGCAACAACCGACAAAGCTACGGTTATCAACTTGACAAACCATGCTTATTTCAACTTAGCAGGTGCAGGAAAAGGCGATATATTAGGACACGAAGTGGTATTAAATGCAGACAAATTCTTACCAGTGAACAAAGGATTAATTCCAACAGGTGAATTGAAAGCAGTAGCAGGAACGCCATTTGATTTTACAAAATCGGCAGTAGTTGGTTCAAGAATCAACGATACTACAGACGTACAAATCAAATACGGTTTGGGTTATGACCACTGTTGGGTATTGAGCGATTCAAGCAAAACACTTAAAACAGCGGCTATTGTAACAGAACCAACCAGCGGTAGAGTAATGGAAGTATTGACAACCGAGCCAGCGATTCAGTTTTATACAGGAAACTTCTTGGACGGAACAATCACAGGAAAAGGTGGAGCTATCTACAAACACCGTTATGGATTCTGTTTAGAAACACAACACTATCCAGATTCGCCAAACCAAAAGGCATTCCCGACTACGGTATTACGCCCTGGACAAACGTACGCAACGACTACGGTGTATAAGTTTTCGGTGAAGAAGTAAAAATCATTCATTGATAAAAAATCCCTCAAAAGTAGTCCAAAACTTTTGAGGGATTTTTTATCAAAAAAGGTGCCAACCAATACTGAAATAAAGGAACTACTCCTACCAAATAGCGTATCCAATTTTGAAATTCAGCAACAAAAACAACCCTGATTTCCGTGAAAAAATACTATCTACCCAAGTGCCATCCAACGATTTAGCAATCCCTGCATTTATATCGAAAAAGCCATTTTTAACTAATCTACGTTGTAAACCATACACTAATCCCGTGTGTGTTTTTGACGTTTCAAACCTACGCTCTCCACCTTGAGAAAAGTCAAACCCACTGAGTAATGAGACATAATTGGCAGAAAGGTTATTGGCTGATTTCCCGTAAGCAATTCGCTTTTTTAAGTTGTAATAATATCGAGGTTCAAACGAATAACTTCCCGACCAATACGGGCTAAAGCTATATGAACTAGTTGATAACTCACCAGGGCTATACATGGTGAATACACCATTATAGGACTTGAACTTAACCCTAAGTGCTTGATTAATTGACCATGCACTTTGTCCGATTTTGAATTCATAGTCCAATCCTAAGTTAATATCTTTTTTATTATCAGAAATATAGAACATTCGGGTAAAATCAACTTTTAACCAACTCTTTTGGGCTTCAAAGCATCTAAAAATATCACAGGAAGTTGCTTTATAATTATTGCCAGAACTGGTTAAACCAAAGCCGATTCTTGCCTCTGAGCGAATAAACCAATCTGTTTGGGGAGCTTCGTTATATTTACCTGTAAACCTTGTAGTAGCATAGTTTTCTGTTCTAATATCCTCCCAAATGGGCGTTATGACTGTACTTCGCTCCAAACCTGCCATAATACCAATATCAATCAATCCAGTTTTGAGAAAGCGGTTTTGAATACCCCAAGACATACCAATCCGCTGATTGAATGATTCAGTATCATAACCAGAACTGTAACTATCTCTCATTAAATTTTGCTGAAGCCTCACTCCAATATAAGTTCCCGAAAGATTAGACACCTTTTGATTGAGGTATAATCGAGGTTCAATAATAGCAGAAAATATTGAGTTATTCGAACCTTCATCCATTGTCCAAAAATCTATTAACGTATTAATAGAAAGAGCCTTAGTAATTTTTTGTTCATAGCCAGCTGTAACATTAAATTCAATCGTTCCTCCTCTCGAAAGGGAAGTAGGTACAGAACCAACCTGTAATTTAAAAAGATGATTGATAGGCTCCTGACGTTTCAAAACATACTCAGCATTATCTACGATTTCGTTTTTAAAAAGTGTACCCTTTTCTTCTGTTGTACTAATCTTCACGCTATCCGTTTGAGCATACGTAAAAAGAGGTGCTAATAACAATATGATGAACTTTTTCATATCTAATTTTCGATTGAGGTTGTACCAAATGAGTTTACAATATAAATTTTTGAGGTAAGGTTTTCATTCAACATTGCCACCTGATGATTATTTTTCGTAGAGGAACTAAATCCAGATGGAATCTTCAATTTCCCGTAATCATTTACTAAATGGAAGGCGTGATTTTTCAGGGAAACTCCTACCAACGTAATCTCTGATTTCTGGGCATCAATAGTCAATTTTTGCAAATTTAAAATTCGTTGAATCTGCATTTTTCCATATTGACTGCGAATGACACACTCATCACTTATATCACTGATATTCAGATTTGTTCTGTCTGACTTTATACTAATTTCCCCGCTGACACTTTGACAAAAGACCTCGCCATAATGCGTTTCTACTTTCAGATTACCTATAATTTTTTTGAGTTCCGTGTTACAAAAATCGGTCTTGAGTTGGAGGTGTTTGTATTTACCTGTAATGGTTATTTTTCCGAAAGTATTATGGATATTTATAGCCATCAATTCAGGAATTTTAATTACATACTTGGCTTTCAGATTAGACTCTACTTTATTGTTTTCCTGTTGAATTTGCAAATAATTTCTCAAAACCACTTCGTTTCCAAATTTATCGGCCACATACTTCAACATTTCAAGATCTTTCAAAGCTGTCTTTCGGTCGGGATGCTTTGCGATAAGTTCAAGACTGACCTTTATTTTATCGCCTTCCCAAACCATCAGCTCAATATCCGCTTTTTCAGCATCAACTTTTAGGTTTTGTGTTGGTGCAAATGTTTTATCAATACTCTTGGTTACTACCTGAAGTACCTCCTGCGGAAACGCTCTACTCGATAACAATAGCATCATCCCTATTAAGATGATTTTGGGAGGCTGATCAATAATTCTATTCTTCATTTTCTTAGATTTTAGATGTCATTTTTCTTACAATTTCCGACTTCTGTTGTTCGATTTCAGCCAATTGAGCAATCAATGCAGGCTCAGTATTATACTTTCCAATAGCCGCTTTAAGCTCAATGCTCGCTTCTTGTAAGGTTGTTAATTCCGATTTCAAAGCAGCAAATTCTGGGTTTTCGCAAACATACATTTGTTGTTTACAATACGCCATAATCCTTTCATAGTCGGCATCGCTATTATCGGATTCTTGCAACAGCAATTGCTTGCTTACTATTTCTTCTGAATAGCTAATTGACTGATTTTCAAACACACCCATCCACCATAAGCCAATAGTAAGGATGAAAATCGCCGCTACTACAGCCCATTTCCAAGTAAGCAATGAAATAGTTTTGTGGGAGATTTTTACTTCAATTTGCTCCCAATTCTCGGCTTGGGGGTCATATTGAGGTAATTCTTGAAGTACTTTTTGCCAAGCATCTTCATTCAGTTTGGCTTCGATATTATTCCAAAGCTCGTCCGAGGGTTCGTGTTCTGGTAATTTATACATAGCCTTTGTTGATTAATAAATCTTTCAATCGTTTTTTAGCGTGAAAAAGTTGCGACTTTGAAGTTCCTTCCGAAATTCCTAACATTTCTGCGACTTCCTTGTGAGCATATCCTTCTACTTCGATAAGGTTAAAAACTAGCCTAAACCCCTCTGGAAGTAATAAAATAGCTTTTTCAAGTAGTTCGCCATCTATTGAATGACCTCCTTCAATGACTGAAACATCAGGAATTTCTTCCAACACCTCCCACATCTTCGGACGCTTTAGTTTATGATAGGCCTTTCGTACCACGATTGCCCGAATCCAAGCCCCAATAGTTGATTCACCTTTAAAAGTGTCCAATTTTCGGAAAATATCAACAAAAGCATCTTGCAGCACATCGTTTGCCTCATCAAAATCACCCGTTATCCGATAAGCAAGCGTGTACATCGCTCGCTTATAACGGTCGTAGAGTGTCCGTTGAGCAATTCGGTCGTTTAGTAGGCAGGCTTTTATTAATTCAGCTTCGGTCATTCGTTATGATTTTGATTTCAATAACAAAGTGTGTAGTTATTTGGGAAAGGTTGTATGGAATCTCTAAATAGTTGAAAATAGTTAATAAAGGAAAATTCATAATCTGTACTCAGAGGGGCGGTGTACAGTAAGCATTAACAAATAAACAAAGCTTCTACCGTCAGTTCGTTCGTTATGGTGCTTAAATAATACTCATTCTTTTTTGCCCCAAACAAGGTTAAGAGCGTGATAAATATATTCTTTTTCGTTTTGGTTTTAGCTTTAAAAACACTCGCTTTTTCTCGTAATTGTTCAGCGTATGCCTTGGTCACTTCAAACGTTGAATCATAGTATTTCAGCTCTAGTAAATTCATACAATTATCATCTCGATCTATGATAAAATCAATTTGAGTTCCCTTCTCATTCTTATCACCTCGCTGTACCCATGAATATTCGTTAGAAATAATACCGCTGATTTCTAAGGCTTTCTTGATTTGGTAAACGTGCTTAAAACACAGATTTTCAAACGCATAGCCAGACCATATCTTAAAACTAGCCTTATTAGTCAGTTGTAGCCAACTGGTAGTAATTCGATTATTTTCTAAGAATTTAAAATAAAAAATTGAGTACTCATCGACCAAACGGTATAAAGCATTATCCTTTGCATTGCTAATTGGGAAAATAACTTTGATAAAACCACAAGCGATTAATTCTTCTAACAAAACAGAGAGTGTTCCTCCGCTTGCAATACCAGACTCCTCAATAATCTCTTTACGGGTTAAGCCCTTGTTTTTGGAGGCTAATGCTTTTACTACTTTGACGTGCAAATCGCTATTTTTAAACAAGGCTGCATATAAATTTCTAAACTCGTTTTTGAGACTAGCCTGTGCTGTAAAAAATAAGTCATCCAATAGTTGAGGAACACTCCTCCCCACTTGAACATCCTTTAAATAATACGGAACACCACCTACACACATATACAATTGAGCAATATCCTTTAAAGTCAATTGTACTCGATTCATTTCCAGAAACTCTTTTGTTTCTTTCAAAGTAAAAGGCATTAGTTGAATATGGTCAGTAATACGGTTATGAAGTCCACCTCGGTTATTGATTACTTTATCAATAATCCAAGAAGCAGCAGAGCCACAAATGACCAAAATTATATCATCTCGTTTAGAACAGAATTGATTCCAAAAATTATCTAATGCTGCCAAAAAACCAGACCGAGGCGTTTCAAACCAAGCAATTTCATCTAAAAAAATCACTTTTTTATCCGCAGTAGGTAAAGACTTGAGGTAATCGGTCAATAACGAAAAGGCTTGTAACCACGTTTTAGGGAGGGATGGTTGCTTTATTTGAGCAGTTTGAGCCAGCGTTAATCCGAAATTTTCTAACTGTTGAGCAAGGTCACTTTCATGAAGTCCACTGCATTCAAATACCAATTGTTTTTGGTAAACTTGTCGGATGAGATACGTTTTGCCAATTCGTCTTCGCCCATAGACAGCCAAAAAAGACGACGAATCTTTTTCAATTAATTTTGTAAGATGTTGTATTTCTGGGACTCTGCCTGCGATTTTCATAAAATACTTATTTATAGTTAGCCAAATCACTACAAAAATATAGCAATTTGGCTAACTATAAAATTATACCTAGCCAAATTAAGCAAAAAATGATTAATTTGGCTAGGTATAGAAAAAAACAAGTATCAATTCTCTAATAATCAAGCAACTACTAACCTCTACTTTTCAAATGTCAGTAGATATGACCGAAGTTGAGCGTTTGGATGGGTTTTAACTTTATCGCTTTTATTATCTTGACTTTTAAAGCACTTTGTATTATTACAAACTCAACCACTCTTCCGACGTAATAATCCCATCGGTGTCGCAGTAAATATATTGTGTAGGATGAAATTTGATTCCTGCGAAAGAAAGCACGACGTTGTCTTCCCCTTCTTGTCGCTTGAAACTCTTGATAGAACTCGTTCCTAAGGCTTTTACGCCAATAGCCAACTGAGCCAATTCCGCCGAATCTCTAATACAGCCATTCACGACAATTCCTTGCCAATGGTTTTTAATGGCTAACTCTCCTAAATTATCTCCTAGTAAAGCACAACGGATAGACGCTCCACCATCTACCACCAATACTTTTCCAGTACCGTCTTGTTCTAATGCTCTACGAACAAACTGATTGGTTTCAAAGCATTTAACCGTGACAATTTGTCCTGCAAAGGTTTTGTTACCGCCATAATCCCTAAAGGAAATTGACTGGGCAATCTCCAATTTCTCTGGATAAGCATCGCAGAGATCGGTTGTTTTCATCTTCATCTTATTTTGTTATTTAATTGGTTTTACCTGTCGGCACAAAGCCGAAATAAAATTAGCGAAATTTCGCTAATTTAAAAACAATTAATCTTTTGGATAAGATAGAAGATGAACGAATGATAAATACACTAATTTGGCTAACTATAAAATTATACCTAGCCAAATTGAGCGAAAAAGTGGTCAATTTGGCTAGGTACAGCAAAAACAAGTATCAATTCTCTAATAATCAGCCAACTACTAACCTCTATTTTTCAAATGTCGATAGATATGACCGAAGTTAAAGTTGATGAACCATTCCAGAAAAATCAGTGGGAAAGAGCGATTTTCCACTAATCCAGACAAGTAATTAAGAACTTATTCGTTTAGATTTGCAAAACCAAAACACAACGATTTTTAGTACTATGCACAAACCCTTGTTAGCCATCCTTTTTAGCTTATTTATTGGTATTCTTCAACCTTCTTATAGCCAATCAACTTTCGACGCTGGTTATGTTGTTACCTTAGAGGGCGATACCATCAAAGGGTTTATTGGCTCCAATAATAAAGTAATCAGTCCTGTGATTATTGCCTTCAAAGAGACGGCTACGGCTTCTGTAACGAGCTTCACCCCACTGACTGCCAAAGGGTTTAGTGTCAATGGAAATTTCTATGAAAGTGCCACGATACAAGTAGAAACAAGCCCTTACAAAAAGGAAGAATTAACAACTGACAAAGAAGTACATGTAGCCACTCACACTATTTTTTTAGAAGCCATTGTAAAGGGTAGTAAATCCTTGTATAGCTACAAGAATGAGCATCTAAATGAGCAGTTTTATATCAAAAGTAACGATGCGTGGGAATTACTTGTTTTCAAACGCTATTTACAAACCCAGAAAGATGGAAAATCAAGCATCGCAAGTAATATGCAGTATGTTAGTCAATTAGCCTTATACTTACAAGACTACCGAGATGTTCAAGTGAAGCTAATCAGTACGGGCTATGTAAAAAATGACCTTAAAAATCTATTGGTAACGTATTACGAAGCGACTAAAAAGAAGGCTAGTTTTATTCAGAAAAACGAAAAGCGTTGGATGAATACTTTACGAGATGCCCTAAATGAAAAATTCCGTCTTTAACACATCAGTTTAAAGACGGAATTTTCATAGAAATAATTAGTTTTCTTCTGTGGCTATTCTTTACATTAAGCATCTACAATTTTCCAACCCTCACGATAAGTCCGTCCAACAAATTGATTAGCGTCATCGAAATTGGTTACTTTCATATCATTGCCATTCCATAGTAATTTATTACGTCCATAAAAATCAAGATTACCTTTCTCATTCTTTTTACGAAGCATATAACTACGAATCGCTAAATTACCCATCAACACGGTTTCGGTAAGTGGCCCTGCATAATCAAAGGAAGAAGAAAGTGCTTTTTGTTCTTTACTTCCAAAACCAGCCTTACACGCAACAGTCCAATCAATTTGATGACCATATTCTGGTAGCTTCGTTACAGGAGAATTATTTTTAGGTGCTTCAATCACATCCCCATTATTCAAATAAATTTTGGGGTCATTGCCATACATTCCAATGGTCATGATTCCTTTTGTACCTGTCAAAATAATACCATTAGCCCCGCCATCATTACTAATTGGCGTATTGGCTGGAATTAAATCTGGGTGCATTGGGCGAATACCTCCATCCATCCAAATCATTTTGACAGCCGATTTATTTTTCTTTGTTTCTGGAAATTTTACCTCTACATGCGACGAAGGCGGACAACCTTCTGGAATATACTCAGGAGTCCAATCTTTGATAAATACCGCACCTACACTACATTCCACTTCGGAAGGATAGCCCAAGCCCAAAATTCTAAAGGCAGAGTCAATCGTATGACAACCAATGTCCCCTAATGCTCCCGTACCAAAATTCCACCATCCACGCCATTTGAATGGATGATACAAAGGGTGATAGTCAACCCACTGAGCTGGCCCAACCCATACGTCCCAGTCGGCTGGCGACATGGACTCAATTAATGGAAGTTTCGTCGTAGGCACAGGAATTCCTTGTGGCCACACAGGGCGATTCGTCCAGATATTTACGGTATTTACTGTTCCTATTTTCCCTTCTTCAAACCACTTGATAGCTACTTGCTGTGCAGGGTTAGACGAACCCTGATTACCCATTTGAGTAACCACTTGGTACTTCCGAGCGGCTTTCGTCAGCATTCTAGCCTCCGCAATGTTATTGGTTAAGGGTTTTTGTACATAGACATGCTTACCCATTTGCATACAGGCCATAGCGGCATACGCATGAAAATGGTCAGGCGTTGAAATTGTTACCGCATCAATATCAGACTTCATTTGGTCGAGCATTACCCTAAAATCTCGAAACTTTTTTGCATCTGGGAATTTTTCAAATGACTTTTTAGCTTGAGCCCAATCGACATCGCATAGAGCCACTACATTCGATGCTCCATTATTATAGGCATTGACAATATCGGAGTGACCTTTACCACCCGCACCAATGGCTGCAATATTTAACTTATCGCTTGGAGCAATAAAGCCTTTGCCCAAGACATGACGAGGAACAATGAAGAAACTGCCAATCGCAGCGGCAGCTCCTTTTTTAAGGAAATCCCTTCTGGAATTATGAATGTTGTCTGACATAGTACTATTGATGATAGTTAGAAATAACTACTCAATATACCAGAAATACGACATTTGTTTATCCTGACTTGAGGAT
>JBMLRK010000538.1:0-15303 GCA_049241065.1 Spirosomataceae bacterium | reverse complement strand
GTATTGTCTTTACAACCTACATAATAAGTAGTTGTTGAGCTTACTGAAGGGCTATAAGTACTTCCACTTGTTAATACAGTATTACTTGAAGTAGATGAATACCACTGAGCAGTCTGGCCTGTCGAACAAGTTGCTGATAAATTAACAGAACCGCTTCCACAGATAGTTGCCCCCGTTACACTTGGAGCAGCTGGAATTGGGTTTATGATAACCGTTGCATTGGCTGTTGCTGTACATCCGCCTGTTCCAGTAACTGTAACAGTATAGCTATACGTCCCTGCCGTTAATCCTGTTACTATTGGGTTTTGTAATGTAGCTGTATAAGTACCAGGACCTGACCAGCTATATGAACTAGCGGTTGAACTGGTAGCACTTAACTGAATTGTCTCTCCTAAACATTTTGTAGTACCCGTTGCACTTACTGACTGCGATGGGTTTATCGTTACTGATACAATATTCGATTCTCCTACGTAATCAGAACAACCTGCTGTTCTTGAACAACGAATGTAATAGGTTGTGGTAGAAACCGTCGGTGCATCATACGTCGCTCCTGTTGAACCAATAATTACAAACCACTCTGAAGCATTAGCGGTTGTAAACGTAGATGCAGTCGTACTTTTCATCCATACATACTCTACCGTTCCATTTCCTCCGCTTGGTAAGGTAACATTCGTAAACGCTACTGGATCGAAAGCCCCACAGTTTGTTTGATTTCCTGCGATGGTTCCTCCATTGGTAACATTATTTGTCACCGTAACCGTCAAAGTATTCGAAGTAGCACTTGGACATGAAGATGCCACACACGTAGCACTATAAGTTGTATTCGATGTTGGGCTTACCGTAATACTTGATGTAGTTGCTCCTGTTGACCATAAAATACTGCCGATAGTACAAGTACTCGCTGTCAAAGTAGTTGCACTGCCAGAACATACATTTAAACTACTTCCAGAGGCCACTGAAATCGTTGGAGCTGTTGGCGTTGGATTCACAGTTGCTGTAACAGCGGTTCTATTCGCTCCTGCTGTTTCACATAAAGTTGTATTGTCTTTACAACCTACATAATAAGTAGTTGTTGAGCTTACTGAAGGGCTATAAGTACTTCCACTTGTTAATACAGTATTACTTGAAGTAGATGAATACCACTGAGCAGTCTGGCCTGTCGAACAAGTTGCTGATAAATTAACAGAACCGCTTCCACAGATAGTTGCCCCCGTTACACTTGGAGCAGCTGGAATTGGGTTTATGATAACCGTTGCATTGGCTGTTGCTGTACATCCGCCTGTTCCAGTAACTGTAACAGTATAGCTATACGTCCCTGCCGTTAATCCTGTTACTATTGGGTTTTGTAATGTAGCTGTATAAGTACCAGGACCTGACCAGCTATATGAACTAGCGGTTGAACTGGTAGCACTTAACTGAATTGTCTCTCCTAAACATTTTGTAGTACCCGTTGCACTTACTGACTGCGATGGGTTTATCGTTACTGATACAATATTCGATTCTCCTACGTAATCAGAACAACCTGCTGTTCTTGAACAACGAATGTAATAGGTTGTGGTAGAAACCGTCGGTGCATCATACGTCGCTCCTGTTGAACCAATAATTACAAACCACTCTGAAGCATTAGCGGTTGTAAACGTAGATGCAGTCGTACTTTTCATCCATACATACTCTACCGTTCCATTTCCTCCGCTTGGTAAGGTAACATTCGTAAACGCTACTGGATCGAAAGCCCCACAGTTTGTTTGATTTCCTGCGATGGTTCCTCCATTGGTAACATTATTTGTCACCGTAACCGTCAAAGTATTCGAAGTAGCACTTGGACATGAAGATGCCACACACGTAGCACTATAAGTTGTATTCGATGTTGGGCTTACCGTAATACTTGATGTAGTTGCTCCTGTTGACCATAAAATACTGCCGATAGTACAAGTACTCGCTGTCAAAGTAGTTGCACTGCCAGAACATACATTTAAACTACTTCCAGAGGCCACTGAAATCGTTGGTGCTGATGGTGTTGGATTTACAGTTGCTGTGACAGCGGTTCTACTACCTGTAGCTGTTTCACAGTTTGGCGATGCTGTTAATTTACACCCTACATAATAGGTAGTGGTTGTCGAAACACTTGGGCTATAACTTGTCGCTGTTGCTAATGCCGTAGTAGATGTCTGTGAAGAATACCATGTTGGCGTTGCTCCTGTGATACAAGTTGCAGATAATGGAACGCTTTGTGCGGAACCTGTTGCACATACTGTTCCCCCTGTTACTGATACAGGTACTGGATTAGCAGTTACTGTTACTATATAGGATACAAATGGACGACAAGAAGGATCTGTTGGCACAGGCTTCAAACAAGCATATACATAATAAGTACCAGGAATGGTTGGCATTCCTGTCAAATTCGTTGCTGTAATTGTACCATTAATAACATTTGCTTCTGGTTGCAAACAATACATCGTTGCGGTAGATGTATATGGATTCGTTTGTGCGGAAGTAAATGCACACCATTCAATCATCGTTCCAGAAACTGCTAGGTTACTGGTTAACGATAAAGAAGGAATAGTTGCTCCAGCACAAATTGCAATCGTTGTACTTGGCGAAGCATTTGATAATGTCGGACAAGGACAAGTAGCAATAGTAGTAGATGCAGTTGCGGTACAGCCACTTGGAGCAGAAACCGTAAGTGTGTACGTTCCAGCAGTTGTTACAGAAACGTTTTGAGTTGTTGCCGTAAAACTATTTGGCCCAGTCCATGAATAGGTCAGTGTAGGGTTTTCATAAGTAACTGAAATGTCATCTAAAGCAAAGTCGTTTCCTCCTACAACTGCATTTTCATTCCTGATCTCAAACAAAGCACTTGTTGCAGAACCAGAAGACCAAGTCGTTGTGATTTGCTGCCACTGGCAAGTAGTAGTCGATAAGGTTGTGGATGTTCCAACTTTCACTCCATTCACATAAAATGCCAAAACTGCTGGCGAAGATGAACCGATTGAAGAAGCGTAAGTAGATAAGCGATAAGTAGTGTTTGCCTTCACAGGAATTGTCTGATACCACACTGCAGCTGCTGCATCTAAAGCACCATCTGCAACGAAGATATTACCCGTTCCTGAAGCTGTTCTATCTTTACAAGCAGATGCCCATGTATAATAAGTAGAAGCATCCGTTGTTACACCATATCCTCCATTCGTCCAGTTTTGGAAACCATAGTCAGTTCCAAATCCAACATTCCCATCTGTAAAGCTTCCATTGGTAACTAAGTTCGGATTCGTCATTGCACCTGCTCCATTAATCGAAACAGCCGTACCACACGTAGTAGTAGCAGAAGGTGTAGCACTCACTCCTGTAACCGCACCGTTTACGATAACAGAAACAGGAACTTTCATACTTTCAGATCCGCTAACAGTACATGATACATAATATGTTTTAGAAACCGTCAAACTTGGAGTTGTATAAGATGCTCCTGTTATGAAGGCTGTCTTATTACTCATCGAATCATACCAGTTGATTGTACCACCAGAACATCCACCTAATGTGATGGTAGATACACCAGCCCCACATTTATTGATGTTCGTAATTGTCGGAGGAGTTGTTCCTGGCAACTCAGTTACACACACATCATCAATTGCTAAGCCATCACCTTCGTTATCACTAGCCGTAATTTGAAAACCTAGTGCAGTTGCCCCAGCTGGTGCAGTTACATCTTGACACACTTGTTGCCACCCAAGTGTTTCCCACTTCCCATCGGCATCAGCAGTAGCTGATTTCCAATTATATTGTTCGTCAAGTAAACCTGCACCGCCATTATTTGCATTACGAAAATAGGTTTCAAAGACAAACTTAGCATCTCCTTGTACTGACGAAGTCGGATTGAAAGCCGCAACATAAGCACAAATACGGTATTTCTTACCTTCAGAAACAGGAAGTAAACTTTGATTTGGTAAAGAGAACACTAAACACTGGTTTACTCTACCCCAAATGAAACGATCACCAGAGTACGCATTACCCGTTGAGCTTGCATCTATATAATATGCTCCATTCTTATTTAGGTAATCATTCACATCCGTACCAATCGTCCAGTACTGAGGCTGAGTTCCTAAATAAGAGGTTGTATTAACACCATTAGTTTGTGTTATATAAGATGCTGGCGACGACATAAACGAAACTGGAAATTTCGTATTTGTCGTGCTATTCACAGCACCATTATCTGTTTCAAAACCTCCATTCTGAACAAGGTTGTTTGCACAAGCTGTTACTGTACAGTTATTTTTAACAACTACTTTTACAGCGTTCGATAAACCAACATAATCAGAACAATTCACTCTGCGTGATGCTCTGATATAACAAGTTGTTTGGCTTATCGCTCCTGGGTCGTAGGTAGCGGTAGTCGCTCCAGAAATTGCACTGTAAATAGAACCAGTCATGTTAGTAGAACAAGCTCCATTGCTAAGTATCGTAGAACTGTACCATTGATATTCTAATCCAACGCCTGTATTTCCACCTGATGGACTCGTAACATTCGTTAACGCTGCAGGATCTGTTGCCCCTGAATTTTTACATAAAGTTTGGTTAGAACCAATCGACCCACCCGAAGTAACATTGTTACAAGAATTATCGACAGTCAAACAAAAATTATCTAACTTTAGATAATCGCCAGTAGAGTATCCCTCTACTCTAAGGTAAGATGTACCAGCTGGTGCAGTTCCCGAAAGCGAATACTCTTTTAGTGCTGGCCCAGAGGTAACCAGATCCACATCCCAATCCACTTGAACTTCTTTGGTTAACAAAGCAGTTCCTGCACTATTATAAAAAACTAAGCGGATGCGATGATCATAATAAAGGGGTTCATGTGTTCCTCCATAAGCAGAAAGCGAGTACGATGTTCCAACGGAAACACCGTTGACCTGTTGCCATACCCATGCTGCTCCACTTCCTCCGTATAAGAATGCGTTATACGAGTCACAAACTGAATAACCTGTATTCGTGTAAAACGCACTTATTGCTGGAGCTCCAGTCCAACTCCATCCTTTCGTTCTATAATAAGAATCATATCCAGCACGATCATCATTTAACTCGAAACTAGGATTAATTAATAAGTTGCCCGCACAATCACATGTAACAGAACTATGTGCAGAACAGTTAACCGTCGTATTAAAAACTTGATAATGTACCTCTCCAGCTTCGTGAGTATAAGCATTACAAATAACCTGACCTTCAATATTACCAGACCCTACTTTATTTACATTGAAATAGGGTGCAAAAACAGTACCTACAATAGTACTACCACCATTGAGATTGATAGTTGCTCCCGAAGCTCCATTTACAAAATTGAATAAGATGTATTGTCCCGCAGCATTTGGTACACCAGGAAAATTAGGCACAGGCCAGTTAAAGGTACTTGCCCCCTGTAAATCTACCGTAATGATAGCTGGATTAGTAGCAGATGGAACAATATTGAACTTTATCTCATTGAAATCATCTAAATTAGAACCGTTAACCTTGAAAAAATTTGAACGTCCTGATGTTAAGTTAAAGGTATAAGATGAGATTGATGTAGTTGAAACACCAATATTTGAAGTACAATTTTTATAGGTATCTGAGGAATTATAGAAACTTGCAAATGCTCCACCAAAATCAAAAGCATCTTGATTAATAGATGCTAAGCTTTGAGTAGCAGACATTTCTATGCGTGGATTGGCATCTTGAGATGAAGCCGTTGATACGGTAACACGAGTTGGACTAGTCGATGGCCAATATTTTGAAGTGGACATATCTTTCAACTTGATATACCCTTGGCTGTTTACGTTCATACCACTACCTGAGGTGTAGGAAACGGGGCCTTCCACAATCAAGGAAGTGCTATTAACATCTCCCGATACTACGTATGACCCAGCGGTATGACCAGACATCGTAAAAGCTCCTCGAAGAGTTAATCCCCCTAAAGTGGCTAAACCTCCATCTATATCTCCTTGATTCAAGGATGCTCCACCAGAGTTGGATATCACATTGAACCCCTTTGCAGGAGCTAATGGATTATCTTGCCCATTTACCAGTGTTGGAAAGAAAATAGAGACGATTACCATAAAAAAAGCTATTTCCTTTTTTTTGGCACGGTTCTTGAAACTAGATAAATAGCGTAGAAATACGCTATAAAGCATACTAAAATTAGTAAAAAGTACACTAATTGACAGAAAGAACTGCTTGATTGTAAAGTTTTTCATTTTTTGAAACTTTAGCGATTAAGGCGGATTTTAAATTACTTAGACAATATTGTTGCGTATATTTCCCTCTTTAGACAGGAAATATACTATTTTGATACATAACAGTTGAGTAATTGTTGAATAAACAAACCATCAACTCTGAAATAGAAACAAATAAGGAGTTTGGTAGTTATCTATTGTAACAAAACCATAGAATATCAAGTATTCTATTTGACAAGAAAACGGAAGAAGTATTTTATAAATGCAGTTACTGAAGTAATTCAGAACTATGCCGAACAAGGGCGGAAATCGACACGTAGAAATTTATTGTTTTTTAGGCAACTAACAATACTGCTACGGCATTTATTAAACTAATTTCTAACTACTTTTGGCTAACAAATTTCTATTTTATTTATTTTCACTTTATTTAGATTCAGAAATATTACAAGTTAAGGACTACTTATTCATTTATATACATTAAAAACTTAGTGCATTAGCAAAAAATGTGCCAAAATACGTAAAAATGACTTTTTTTTTGTATTTTATTTAATCCATTTCTATCACCTCACACTAGCACAAATATTAACCTTTTTTGCCACTCTGCAAAACTTGTAACTCATTGATTTTGGGATTATTAGTTTACGGTAAAAATATTCTTTGTTATATCCTATTATTCATTAGAATCAACCAAATCCAAAACATCTGTGTTTTAGTATTAAAAAAGTTGTAACTCTATCAGCATCAAGCCCATTCCTGCTACAATCCCTGATAACACTAAATTCCAGTCTTGCTTTTTGACGTTAAATCCATCACAAATAATAGTTGATATTATCAATGTTATTAGCACAATTAGTAACTGACCAATTTCTAGCCCAATATTGAATGATAAAAGCGGTTGCCAAATGTTACTACCTCCCAGTAATAAGCTTTTCAAGTAGGTTGAAAAACCCATTCCATGAACAATGCCACACAATAAGGCAAAAGGGTAACGAATGTAAGATTTGGAAGGTGCTTCTGAATTATACTTGGGGAATTTGTGAACGAAGTTTATCATACAGGTAATCACAATAGTAATCGGAATAAACAGCTCTACCAATGTTGAATTAAATTCAATAAGGCTTAAAGTCGCCAACGCCAAGGTGATTGAATGCCCAATTGTAAAGGCTGTAGCCAGAAAAGCTACGGTTTTCCAATCTTTCAGTCTATAGATTGCACAAAGTGCAATCACAAAAAGAATGTGGTCTAGTCCTTTGGTAGCAATAATATGCTGAAAACCCAACTGAAGATATACTTGTATTTCAGAAGTCATAAGTTAAAAATAAAGATTGTAAGGTATGATCGAATTAGTCTAAATCAGGATTTGATCCTAATTTAGACTCGCAAAGTAGCAAAAAAATCGTCAATACTATCATAAATATAATTAAGATCTTCGTTCGAAATGCAGTAGGGAGGTAAAAGGTAAATAACATTACCTAAAGGCCTCAACAAAATACCTTTTTCAAGAAAGAAGTTATAGGCTAAGTCTCTTATATTGCTAAAATATGAAGTACCACCCAAGGTATTTATTTCTATCACGAGAATAGTTCCTTTCAAGCGAATATCTACAATTTTGTCACGATTGGCTATCTCAAAACGATTGATGAACTGCTTGTGTGATAGATGAATGCGTTCAATGCTTTCTTGTGTTTCGGTAGCAAACAATAAATCTAGACTCGCCAAGGCAACGGTACAAGCTAGAGGATTGGCCGTAAAAGAATGGCTATGGAATAGCGTTTTGCGTCGATCTTCTGATAAAAATGCTTCGTAAATTTTTTCTGTACACGATGTAGCACCCAAAGCCATAGCTCCACCAGTAAGTCCCTTTGATAAGCAGATAATATCAGGCTTAGTTTCGATATAGTCTGTGGCAAACATTTTACCCGTTCTATAAAAACCAGTCATAATTTCATCCGCAATGGTTATCACTTGGTGTTGTTTCGCAAGACTAACCAATTTATCTAACACCTCAGGTTCATACATCACCATCCCCCCTGCTCCCTGAATTAGTGGTTCAAAAATAAAGGCAGCAATTTGGTCTGATTCCAGCATCAACGCTTCCATCTGCTCCAATGCCTTAGTGGCTCCATCACCAGCAGGTACTGCTAGGTAAATCGTTTCATATAAGAAGGAATCAAAAGGGGCATTAAATCCAGATTTCGCACCAACAGACATCGTACCGAAGGTATCTCCATGATACCCATTTTCAAGAGCAATAATCTTGGTTTTCTTGGTTTGCCCTTGATTATGAAAATACTGAATAGCCATTTTCAAGGCAACCTCAATCGAGGTAGAACCGTTATCAGAATAGAAAATACGACTGTGGCTCTCTGGTAATACTTCTAATAAGCGTTCGGCTAGACGTACGGCAGGCTCGTGTGTAAACCCTGCAAAAATTACCTGCTCCAGTTTAAGAAACTGTTCTGCAACTTTTTGAGCGAGGTAAGGATGTGAATGGCCATGTAAATTGACCCACCATGAAGCAATGGCATCAATATACCGTTTTCCATTTTCATCATAAAGATAAACTCCTTCTCCACGAACAATGGGGATAGAGAATGGAGCTGTATAGTGTTGTGTAAACGGATGCCACAACACCTTCGAATCTCGCTGGCTCAAACTTGTTACTACAGGATTTGTAATATGTTCAACAGGATATTCTAAATGTTCATCAATTACAAAAGATGGATTTGAAGACTGTGGCATAATGGCTTACGAGTGATGGGGTTATTTCTGAATGCTCTTCCACTTTTGCAAGTAAAGGCAACTTGGTATGATTTAAAATAAAGGATTCGGTAGCGGGGTTTGATAAACCATTAAAAATTAATCCTTTAATGGCAATTCCTCTGCTTTGTAACAAATGTACCGATAACAGGGTGTGATTGATACTCCCTAAGTAGTTTCTTGTGACTAACACTACGGGCAAATTAAATTTTTCAATCAGGTCGATATTTAGCACGTCGCTATTCAAAGGTACCATCAAGCCACCAGCGAGTTCCACGACTAAGGGTGCTGTTGTCTGAGGCAACTGAAAATCTTCTACTTCAATCGTAACACCATCTATTTCAGCGGCAGCATGGGGAGAAAGCGGTTGAGTTAAACGATATGCTTCTGGATAAAATACAGATTTCTGATTGGTAACTAATCCTTTAACGGTGTCTGTATCGGTATAATCCAGTCCTCCTGATTGAATGGGTTTCCAATAATTAGCTTCAAGTGCTTCTACTAAAATACTTGATATAAATGTTTTACCTATTTCGGTACCAATGCCTGCGATGATAAATTGATTTGATGCCATGTTTTATTTATTTATAAAGAATATTCCATCTTTAACGAATGCTGTAACACCTCTTTTATTTGGATGATTTCTGCTTCGGTATTGAAACTGTGTAAACAAATTCTCAAGCGTTCCTTACCTTTTGGAACAGTTGGTGAAAGAATAGGTCTAATATCTAAACCTGCTGTTTGCAAACGACTTGCAAACATACGACATCGCTCATTTCCTGGAATAACAATACATTGAATAGCTGAGTGACTATCAATTAATACTAAACCTTCCAGTGTAGCGAGTTCTTGTTTAAAGAAACGAATAAGTTGATGCAAGCGTTCATTCGAAAAGTCGGACGATTGTAACCAATCATAAGCACATTTCACACTAATATGCGTGTGGGTCGGAGCGGCGGTTGTGTAAATAAAAGCTCTTGCAAAATTAATCAGATAAGAACGCAGTAGATTACTCCCCAAGACAATTGCTCCGTGGCAACCCAAAGCTTTTCCAAATGTAACGACCCTTGCAAAAATATCATTTTCTAATCCTAATAAATTCACAAGTCCTCTCCCCTGTTTTTCAAAAACGCCAGTTGCATGTGCTTCATCGACGATTAGATTGGCATCATACTCTTTACATACTGCAACCATTGCCTGTAAATTCGCCTGATCTCCATCCATTGAATATACAGACTCAACTGCCACAAAGATACGATTCACCTCCGTAGAAGACTTTACAAAATGGAGTTTTTTAGCCAAATCTTGCACATCGTTATGTTTGAATTTATAACGAGTAGCAAGGCTCAATCTTGCTCCATCAATCATACTTGCATGAATAAGTTCATCCGTAATAATAGCATCTCCTTTTTGAGGAATAGATGCCAAAACACCTATGTTAGCATCATATCCTGAGTTGAAAACTAAACCCCGTTCAGCTCTATGGAAATCAGCAATATACTGTTCTAGGGTTTCTACATAATCTGAATTCCCTGCCAATAAACGAGAACCAGTAGCCCCTATAAGTCGCCTTTCTTGAAGCACCCCAATTTCATCATTAATTGCTTCCTTTAAGCGTGAAGAACGGGCAAATCCGAGGTAATCATTGGAAGAGCAATCTATCAGAGTGTCTTCTTTTTTCAATGACCTAAAAGTGGAGTTTTGCCTGCGTTTTTCTAAACTTTCAAATAAGAAATGTTCAATATCTTTCACGATAAAATATAGTAATAAAAGTTACTTATGTATTTGTTTAACAATCATTTGTAAAGGTACAAGCTAACGAGAACAAAAATAAGCTATACGTTACATCTTAGATTAATCTTAAAACCTATGTTTCTACATGAATTATTGACCAAATAATAATTTTATGTTTTAGTTCTTGAAATATTCATAAAAACGTGGTAACTTCGCTCTCAATAGGTGTAGAACTATTTACTAAGATTGCCCAGATGGTTTCTGTCTGGGCAACTTTTTTTTATAAATAGCCCAATTTCATTTACGAACGATAAAAATTAGCTATCAGTTTTCGAAATCTTCATTTTGTATCAACGCTCCTTCCCTTCTCAAAAAATTTTAATCGCCGAAAAAATCGGATAACATAAAAATAGCCCCGTTCTCTGCCGAATGAAAACGAGGCCACTATTATTTTATACTACCATTTTTATTTTAAAAGTTGATATACCACAAAAGCCGCAACATAAGCTAAGCCAGTCATGTACACTAACTGTATAGCAGGGTATTTCCAAGACTTTGTTTCTCGATAAGTTGTTGCCAAAGTACTCATACACTGCATCGCAAAAGCATAAAAAATCAAGAGAGAACATCCCAGTGCTAGATTATACAAAGGCTCTCCTGTTTTTGGGTTTATTTCGGCACGCATCCGATTCATTACCGTTGAATTTTCATCGTCAACTTCGCCACCCAAACTATAAATAGTGGACATCGTACCCACGAATACCTCTCTTGCGGCAAAAGAAGTAATTAAGGCAATTCCGATTTTCCAATCATAGCCTAAAGGGCGAATGGCTGGCTCAATGAATTTCCCAAAGTGTCCTGCGTACGAATTTTCTAATTGCTCCGATGCAATCTTATTTTCAAGCGTTTTACCTGTCAATGTTGGGTTTTGCGTGGTCACTTCCTGAGCTGTTCGTTCCATTGCATCACCAGGGCCATAACTCGCCAGTACCCAAAGAACAATCGAAATGGCTACGATGATTTTTCCTGCCTCAAAAACAAATGCCTTTGTCGAATTCAAGAGCGTCATCATAATATGCTTGAACCGTGGCCCTTTGTAAGAAGGCAACTCCATAATGAAGTAACTACGCTCTTCAGTTTTAAGGAAGATTTTCATAAGCCAAGCAGAGAAGATAGCCATGAAAAAACCTAGCAAGTACATCAATAATAACACCAAGCCCTGTAGCCCAAATAGGCCAAATAACGTACTTTTTTCTGGAACAACGAGAGCAATCAGTACCGTATAAATTGGCAAACGAGCCGAGCACGACATCAAAGGAGTAACCATGATGGTAATCAGGCGGTCTTTCCAAGACTCAATACTACGAGTACTCATAATCGCAGGAACGGCACAGGCAACCCCCGAAATCAGCGGAATAACCGATTTTCCATTTAATCCAAAACGACGCATTAGTTTGTCCATGATAAACATTACCCTGGACATATACCCTGTTTCCTCAAGTAAGGAAATAAACAAAAACAGAAAGGCTATTTGAGGTACAAACACCACTACGCCACCAATACCAGCCACTAAACCATCTGTCAGTAAATTAACTAACTGACTCGGAGGCAATGAGTTTTTTAGGTATTCGTTTAAACTAGCAACCCCATTATCAATTAAATCTTGTGGATATTTTGCCCATGTAAACACCGCTTGGAACATTAAGAACAAGATACCTAAGAAAATAAAATATCCCCAAAAACGATGTAAAAACACCTTATCCAGTCGCTCTGTCCAAGTCTGATTTCCCTCCGTTTCAACAGGCATTTCATGTAAACAACTATCCACAATTTCGTTTAACACGGCATAACGAGCCATCGTTTCTTTTGCCTGAAAATGCTTGGTATTCCAACCATACTTCTCTTGCAGAGCATCAAAACCTACTCGTTGTTGCTCGTCAAACTGTGTTAAGCGGTCATGTTCTGATAACCATAGCAAAGCATGATAGTCGTCGGTATCGCCATATTTTTCTTTGATTTCCTCTACCAATTCAGGAGCATACTCAAAAGGAAGACTATCGTTTGAATTGTATTTATTTTCTAACGTTTTATTTACTGCCAAACGAAGTCCATTGAGTCCAATTCCTCTTTTGGCATTCACCTCTGCAACCTCCACATTGAGCTCACGAGCCAGCTTTACGGAGTTAATGATGATACCCGTACTTTCGGCGACATCAATCATGTTCAAGACCAAGACGGTTGGAATTCCTAAATCACGAACTTGGCTAAATAGCAACAAATTACGTTTTAGGTTAGAAGCATCCGCTACGACCAACGCCATATCAGGATAATCAGGATGTTGGGGGTTAGCCAAAATATTGATTACCACTTGTTCATCCATTGATTTGGGATAGATACTATAAATACCAGGTAAGTCTAAAATTTCAGCATCAGTGCCTGTTTCTAAATTCCACTTACCTATCAATTTATCCATCGTCACCCCGGGGAAATTGCCAGTTTTCTGACGTAAGCCCGTTAGACTATTGAATAAAGAAGACTTTCCCGCATTGGGATTGCCAATTAGGGCTATTTTGGGTGCTTTTTTCAAGGCTTTTTTACATTTACTGGTTAAGCAACAACAATGGTTGAGGCTTCTTCTTTCCTCATGGATAATACATATCCAGATACTTTTACGGCAATGGGATCACCAAAAGGGGCAATGTGTGTCATCACCACTTGCGTTCCGGGAAGACATCCCATTTCGAGTAATTTCAACGATAACACTTCATCATTAAAACTCACAATAATTCCTTTTTCTCCTATTTTTAAATCCGCTACCGTTTTCATTTCTTATTGAGTAGCTCCATGCTCTCGTTTTGTCGTATTGATAAGTAAACAAAGACTTTTTTAGTATTGTTGCAATCGCTGTTTACAATAGATTATTTAGACTTATTCAAAACAAGTGCAAATTAACAAAGAGTTCCTTGCTTAATGAAATATTTCAGACTGAGTTTTATCAATCAAAATATTATTTGCTTTTTGAGTTTGCCGTTTAATTGTGTCGTAACTTTGTAGAAAATTTATTCTACTACGCCACTTAGTAGATATGTTTTGGAGAAAATGCACTCATTTTCCTTGAAAAGCACAAAAACGTTGTGCATTATGCGTAACGTACATACTAGAGCATGAAAGAAATTAAAGCACTGATAAACAAAGAGATACAACTAGAGTTGCGTCAGCGGTATGCCATCAATGGTATGCTTCTTTACATTGTCAGTACCGTTTACATTTGTTATTTATCGTTTAAATTAAAGTCAAACGATATTGATAAAATTACGTGGAATACGCTCTTTTGGATTATTTTACTTTTTACAGCGGTTAATGCCATTGCAAAAAGTTTTACGCAAGAACGTTATGGACGACTGCTTTACTATTATACTTTAGCAAATCCAGTGTCCATTATTTTATCAAAAATAATTTACAACGCCCTATTAATGTTAGTCTTGGGGCTGGTTGGTTTTGGGGTTTATGCTATCGTGATGGGCAATCCTGTTGATGATATTGGTTTATATGTCGTGAGTATTGTATTAGGAGCTATTGGTTTTGCCAGTACCCTAACCATGATTGCAGGAATTGCTTCTAAGGCAGAAAACAGTGCCACTTTAATGGCTATTTTGAGTTTCCCCGTGATTCTTCCGATGCTCATTATGTTGATAAAAATTTCCAAAAATGCCATGGACGGACTCGAACGTGGTAGTAGTATGGATGAAGTGCTAACCTTACTAGCTATTGACGCTATCGTACTGGTGCTAAGCGTGTTACTTTTTCCTTATTTGTGGAGAAGTTAAATAACAATGTAAAATTATAAATTTTGAATTTTGGATTATTACTCAATTAGTCACAGCTAGTTAAGTACTCATGTTAAAGTAGCTAACATCCACGTCCCTTATAAGAAGCTGATGGCTAGGTTATTAAAATTCATAATTTAAAATCACTACTTATTATTGATTAGTTTATTAAGGGTTCATTACATAAAGCCCACTGCATTTTAGCAAAATACTTTTATGAAACAAAACTGGTATAAATTCTTGGCGGTCATCCTATTGATGTATGTGATAGTAATGGGATTTTTAGGAACGATTCCCCGTCAGCCTGTCCTTCACGAAACAGCTCGTAATTTGTATTTCCACGTACCTATGTGGTTTGGGATGTTTGCCCTGTTATCAATGTCTGTATGGAATTCGATTCAATACCTTCGTAATCCATTGGTTGAGTATGACAACAAATCATCAGAATATGCCTACACAGGTATTTTGTTTGGTGTAGTTGGGATTGCAACAGGAAGTATTTGGGCAAGATATACATGGGGAGCATGGTGGACAAACGACGTAAAATTAAACGGAGCAGCAATCGGTCTATTAATTTATTTCGCTTATGCGGTATTGAGAGGATCTTTTGAAGACGAACAACAACGTGCAAGAATCTCTTCTATTTACAATATTTTTGCAGTAGCCTTATTGATTCCTCTGTTAATTATTTTGCCTCGTATGAACGATTCATTACACCCTGGCAACGGAGGAAACCCTGGTTTTAAACCCATGGATACACAAGGCAGTATGCGTATCATTTTTTA
>JBMLRK010000537.1:0-18627 GCA_049241065.1 Spirosomataceae bacterium | reverse complement strand
GAAGGTCACCGTTTCTTCGATTTAGTTCGTTGGGGTGTTGCTGCTACTGAAATCAATAATTACTTAACGTATGAAGGTGGTATCTTGAAAGTTGCTTTAGGTGGTGCTAAATTCACTGCTGGCAAGTCTGAATATTTACCAATTCCTGCTACGCAAATTGATAGACAAGGTAAAGACATCTTGAAACAAAATCCTGGATATTAATTTTAGATAATTGTGTTATAATGGTTCAAAAGAGATGGTATTTTTACCATCTCTTTTTTTCTTCAAAAAGTAAAACAATAAAATGAAAAAACTGATTAACATTGTTTGTTCTCTGGGTTTGGTGGCTGGTCTTTGGTCGTGTGGAAATGATCAAACGCTTTTTACTCAGTTAACTCCAGAAGAGACAGGAATCACTTTTGCTAATACCATTACAGAAAGCGATACGATGAATGTATTGACTTTTGAATACATCAATAATGGGGGGGGAGTTGCTGTGGGCGATTTCAATAACGATGGTTTTGCCGATCTTTATTTTACAGGAAATCAAGTCAGTAATAAGCTTTACTTAAATAAGGGAACTACTGATGGAAAGGCTTTTCAATTTGAAGATATAACAGATGTTGCTAAAGTTGGTGGCGAACAACGTTGGTCAACAGGTGTGGCTGTAGTGGATATTAATAATGACCATAAATTAGATATTTATGTCTGTGCAACCGCTAAAAAAGTAGCAAGTCAACGAGCAAATTTACTGTATGTAAATCAAGGAGTTGACAAACAAAATAGACCTATTTTTAAAGAAATGGCTCAGGAATATGGGATTGCTGATACGACGCATACGACCAATGCCACTTTTTTTGATTATGATAACGATAGCGATTTAGACCTTTATTTAGTAGTAAATGAGATGGATGATGTTCGTTTTCCGAATATGTACCATGAAAAAATTGTAGATGGTTCTTCAAAAAGAACAGATCGTCTATATCGTAATGATACGCAAGATAAAAATCATCCACACTTTACGGATGTGTCGAAGCAGGCAGGAATCCAAATTGAGGGCTATGGATTAGGCGTGAATATTACTGATATTAACCGTGATGGTTGGAAAGATATTTATGTAACGAACGATTATTTGACGAATGATTTACTCTATATCAATAATCACGATGGTACGTTTACGGACAAAGCAAAAGATTATTTTAAACATACTTCTTACTCGGCGATGGGGAATGAAGTGGAGGATATAAACAACGATGGGTTAGTCGATATTATCGCTTTGGATATGATGCCAGAAACGAATTATCGTAAAAAAATGATGACCCCTGCAAACAATTATGTAACCTATCAGAACAACGAAAAATATGGATATAGTTATCAATATCCAAGAAATACCTTACAGGTTAACAACGGAGTGAATCCTAAAACGGGACAACCGATGTTTAGTGAAGTTGGACTTTTGGCTGGTATTGCAGAAACAGATTGGAGTTGGACTCCTTTAGTTACCGATTTTGACAACGATGGTTTGCGGGATGTTATCATTACAAATGGTTTTCCAAGAGATATTACGGATCAGGATTTTATTGCTTATCGAGCTTCTATGAGCAATCTTATGACGAAAATGATGATGCTGGACTCTATTCCATCGGTAAAAATCAACAACTTTGCTTATAAGAATAAAGGGGATTTGAAGTTTGATGATGTCTCGCAAAAATGGGGTATTTCGCAACCGAGCTTTTCTAATGGTGCTGTTTATGCGGATTTAGACAACGATGGGGATTTGGATTATGTCGTTAATAACATTAATGATCCCGCTTCGGTTTTTAAGAACAATGCCAAAGAACAAAAGCCTGATGATAGTAATTATTTACGTATAAAGTTTGACGGTCAAGCTGGAAATGTGAATGGCTTAGGGGCAATGGTGACAATAAAATACGACAAAGGTCAGCAACAGTTTTATGAAAATACGCCCTATCGAGGTTATTTGTCAACGATTGAAGCAGTGGCTCATTTTGGCTTAGGGAAAACTCGTAAGCTAGATGAGGTAATCGTTACTTGGCCAAGCGGTAAAACGCAACTACTCAGCAATGTGTTGACAAATCAAGTGCTAGTTGTTTCTGAAAAAAATGCGAAAGAGGGGCTTGTGCCTGTTTCTTCAGCAACTACTACTTTATTAACCGACGTGACAGATTTATTAAATGTTCCGTTCACGCATGAAGAAAAGGATATTATTGATTTTAATGTTCAAAAGTTATTACCCCATAAATTATCTCAATATGGTCCAGCTTTAGCCGTAGGGGATGTAAATGGCGATGGTTTAGACGATATTTTTGTAGGTGGAGCAAGTCTTCATAAAGGAAAGTTTTTACTTCAAAATAGTTCAGGGAAGTTTGTCGTGCGTGATTTATTATCGGGAGGAGATGGTGCAGCCAAAGTATCGGAAGATATGGGTGTATTACTTTTTGATGCCGATATGGATAAGGATTTAGATTTATATATTGTGAGTGGTGGTGCTGAATTTAATCCTAATGAACCTGCTTTTCAAGATCATTTTTATGTGAATGATGGCAAAGGTAATTTCCAGTTAAATGAAGGGGCAATACCAAGGTTCTTGAAATCGGGTTCGTGTGTAAAAGCTACTGACTATGACCACGACGGTGATTTAGATTTATTTATTGGTGGAAGAGTAGAACCTTTCTCTTATCCGAAACCTGTGAGTAGTTATCTTCTAAGAAATGATAGTCATACAGGAAAGGTACTTTTTACAGATGTTACCAACACTGTAGCTCCACAACTAAAAAATATTGGACTTACTTGTGATGCTCTTTGGACGGATGTGGATAACGATGGTTGGGTGGATTTGATGCTGGCAGGCGAATGGATGCCGATTACGATTTTGAAAAATAATCAGGGGAAATTTACGACGTTAAAACAGCCTGCATTAGCTGAAAAAGTGGGTTGGTGGAATAGCTTAACAGCAGGGGATTTTGATAACGATGGCGATATGGATTATATCGCTGGAAACTTGGGCTTAAACTCGCTGATGCGTGCCTCAGACAAAATGCCTGTTGGGATGTATGCCAAAGATTTTAATAGTGACGGAATGTTTGATGCCATTCCGACCGTTTATTTTAAAGATTTAGACGGCATTCGCAAAGAATTTCCGTACAATACTAGGGATGATATGGTGAAGCAATTTATTCAAACTCGCCAACGATTCGATAGCTACGCTAAATATGCAAAAGCGACCATCACGGATGTTTTTAAACCAGAAGAATTAAAAGATGCGTTGGTCTTAAAAGCCAATTGGATGAAATCTAGCTATATCGAAAACAAAGGAAAGGGTGAGTTTGAAATTCGAGAACTTCCTATTCAAGCTCAGTACGCTCCCGTATATGGGATGGTCGTAGAAGATATTAACCAAGACGGTAACTTGGATGTAATATTAACTGGAAATGATTTTGGTGGAGAACTTTCGGCTGGGCGTTATGACGCTTCCAACGGAACAGTTTTGATGGGAAATGGGAAGGGGTATTTTACGACCCTATCAATCAGTAAAAGCGGTTATGCAACAACTGGGGATACCAAGGGCCTAGTAACAATGAACGATGCACAAGGAAAACTACTGACAGTGACCTCTCAAAATAGAGATAAATTGAAGTTTTTTGCGGTGAATAAACCTGTTACGAGTGTAGCGTTAACCGCCAATGAAACTTCTGGAACGATTCGATTAAAGAATGGTCGTATTCGTAAGGTTGAAATACCTTATGGTTCTTCATTTTTGTCACAATCAAGTCATCGTATTTTTGTAAATTCAACCATTTCAGGACTTGAACTTGTTGATTCAAAAGGAAAGAAACGTAGTGTGAATTTATAAGATTACGGCTCTATTCTCAGATTCATACTTAAAAAAGCCCAGATTCCTTTCCGAAATCTGGGCTTTTTTATTAAGTGTAAAGACGCTTTTATTTTAAGAATCATATATGAATATAGTCAACATAAGTAATTTTTAACAAAGCTATGTTTTCTACTGTATCTATGTGGTTCAATATGTCGGAGTACTTAATTACTCAATTCTAAATTTCGAATAAAATCATAAATAGGAGGGTTAACATCAAACTTGATGAATTTCAACCACATCTTGATTGCCTTGGTCATTAACTGGCTTTCTATCAAAAAGCCATCGTGTCCATACAACGAATCAATTGCTTGGAAAGTAGCCCCAGGGATATGTTTTCCTAAAAACTCTTGTTCTGTAATTGGGAACAAAGCATCGGACTTTATACCCATTACTAAGGTTTTCGCTTTGATTTGACCTAATGCCTTGATGATTCCACCTCTGCCTCGACCAACATCTTGAGAATCCATCACCTTTGAAAGTACAAAGTACGAATAAGCGTTGAAACGAGTCGCTAGTTTTTCACCCTGATAACGTTGGTACGTAACCGCACGATATGGTTTATCTAAGCTTTCGTCTTGACGAGCTTGGGTAATGCCGTAGGTTTCATAATTTCGGTAAGAAATAAGAGCCGTAGCACGTGCTGCTTTCATTCCCTCGATACCAGCTTTAGGATGTGATTCCTTCCAAGTTGGATCTATTTCAATGGCCATTCGTTGCGACTCATTAAACGCAATTCCCCAAGGAGAATGTTGTGCATTTGTGGCAACTAAGATGAGGTTTTCAATAACCTCTGGTTGTGAAATAGCCCATTCAACGGCCTGTTGTCCGCCTAAAGAGCCACCAATACAGGTTTTGATACAGCTAATTCCAAGATGCTCTCGTAATAAGTCGAAGGAATTAACAATATCTCGAATCGTAATGGTAGGAAATGAATGAAAATAAGGTTCTCCAGTAGCAGGATTGATTGACAATGGGCCAGTACTTCCATAATGAGAGCCTAACACATTGGCACAAATAATGTAATGTTTATCTGGACTGAAGAGTTTTCCATGTCCTACAAGACCCTGCCACCAATCGGCTACATCCTGACTGCCCGTAAAGGCATGACAAATCCAAACAACATTACTTTTGTCTTCATTTAATTCACCAAGTACTTGATAAGCCAGTTCTACTTCTGGCAAAATCCCGCCTGCTTCAAGAGGAAAGGGATGGTTATACTTAAAAATCTTCGTATTCAATGTTATACAACTAAAAGGTTATAGCGTTCAAATTGTTGGGTCAACTCCTCAAAACTTTCTTCATATTCCCAATAAAGTAGTCTCCCAAAAGCGGAGGTTACTAACACATATTTTTCACTTATCGACTGAATTCGGTCGATAGCCACTACCTTTAACATGGGTTTTTCAACACATACTTCTTCGATAATTTCTTTATTATCTTGGTCGAAACCATGTACAATGAGATAATTTCCCGTTGTGATTTTGATAAATTTTTGCATAATAATGTACAGGTAAGTGTACGCACGAGTGCGAATGAAACGATAAAACCGTAAACCTGACGAATACTGTACAGCAAAAAGGGTGGCTGGATGAGTGCTTCGTAATTGGTTTATATTTCCCGATGACAGTTAACTGAAATTGGGTAGGAATTAGCACCTTGCCTTTACGATCGGGGTAGGTTGCCAGAAGTTCATAGAGCCTATTCTCTCCCTTCTTCTTTATAAATCAACCACTAATATGAGCGAAGTGTGTTTCGCAAAAGGAGTGTAATTGACTTGATGTTACAAAATAACTACCTGAAACTGGTAATTCCAAGTTTTAACCTCTTTTGTTGCAGTCTGAGGAGTGAACACAAAAAAATCCCAATGGAGCAGGGAACTCCGATTGGGATTGGTAATAAATGGGAAATCGTTGCGTGCTTAGTTATAAGCTACTTCTCCGTGTTCGTGAATATCCAAACCTTCCAGTTCGATTTCCTTAGAAACTCTAAAGTTATTCAATACTTTCATGGTCTTAAATAAAAGGTATGAAGAGCCTCCTGCCCAAGCCATTACTGCAAACATACCAATTGCTTGTACATATAGTTGGTGTAAACCTCCACCATATAATGAACCACCATCAACGGCAAATACACCTACCAATAATGTTCCAAGAGAACCATTGATACCGTGTACAGAAATTGCTCCAACAGGATCGTCAATTTTCAATACTTTCTCCACAAAATCAATTGCAAAGACCAGCGTAATACCACAAATAACCCCAATCATAAATGCTCCCTCTAATGATACCACTGCACAACCAGCCGTAACACCAACTAAACCAGCCAACGCACCGTTTAGGGTAAGACTTAATGACCATTTTTTATTTCTTAAATAGCTAATAAACATAGCTGCTAAGGCTCCAGCAGCAGCAGCTAAATTGGTATTGACTGCGATATGGGCAATTGCCAAAGCATTGTCTGTACCAGCCGCCGCTAATTGAGAACCAGGGTTAAAGCCAAACCAGCCTAACCAAAGGACAAATACTCCTAAAGAACCAAGAATAAGGTTTTGAGGAGGAATAACTTGAGCTTTTCCATTAATATATTTTCCAGTTCTTGGACCGAGTAATGCTGCACCAACTAAAGAAACCCAGCCACCAACAGAGTGAACTACTGTTGACCCTGCAAAGTCGATAAAGCCCATTTCAGATAGCCAACCACCTCCCCAAATCCAGTGACCTGAGATGGGATAGATAACTAAGGAAATAAAGAAACTATAAATTAAATAGGCTGAAAATACGGTTCTCTCGGCCATTGCTCCTGAAACAATGGTAGCAGAGGTAGCCGCAAAAACAGTTTGAAACATTAACTTAGTTAATTGAGGTAAGCCATCGACTTCATCGGGGCCGTACAAGAAGGTTACTTGACCAAATAGACCATTAATATCTTCCCCAAACATTAGACTATATCCGACTGCCCAAAATACAATTGAGCCAATCAGAAAGTCAACGAGGTTTTTCATAATGATGTTTACTCCATTTTTGGACTGAGTAAACCCTACTTCTACTAAAGCAAAGCCAGCTTGCATAAACATAACAAGAAACGCTGAAAGTAGCACCCAAACATTATTGAGTGACATGGCTAGTTCGCTAATACTCGATGATAATTCTTCCATAGATTAGTGAGTTAATTTGAAACATGATTGTTGGATTCTTTAAATTAACAGTAAAATATCATTTTTGCAATTTTTAATAAAATATGTTTAAAATCATTGTGTTTTATTTTACAAAATTGTAATTTCAGTAAAATTTAATAAGAATATTCGTGTTAACCATTAATAAAACTGAGAATATGGGAAAAATTAGATTTTTCATCTTGTCCTTTTTTATGCTTCTGATAGGGGTGGTTTTACCAGCTCAGTCTCAAACACAGAAATCCGTAAAGAAGCCTCAAAAGATAGAGAATGTTCCAAAAAAGAAGGCAGTGCAGGTTGTTGCAAAAGCTCCAGTACGTCCCGTTGTCAAACCCTTACCCGTAAAAACAATTCCGAAAAGAAATTTACTGACGCAGAAAATCAAAATTTCTAGACAGCAGATTAACTTTTATGCGAAGAAAAAAATTATTGCTGCAAAAACACCCTTAACAAAGGTCATTCCTGTAAAAGTGGTGTCACGTAAACGTTTTGCAATTAAACATGTAACGGTAACGCACCCCACCAAACACAAAGTTGCGGCTATAAAACTTGCCAGAAGTACCAAGACTAAAAAAAGTCGTTTTGCTATCAAGAAATCAGTTAAGAAAGAAGAAGTCTTATTGGCTAAAAAAGAAAAGAAAGAGAACAAAGCTTCTCGATTCGAAATTGAGAAAAAAGTTGAGCCTGCGGTCGTTGATTTTATTTTGGAGCCTAAAGTTACCGAAACGAAACCTGTTGACAAACCAACTGCGGTCGCAACAGAGCAAAAGCCTGATGGAGTAAGTACCGAAAGTGAAACGACTGAATTGAAACCTAAGTTAGCACCTGACGAAGCTAGAAATCAATACGAAATTGGTAGAAGAATGTTTGCCAAACTAGATAGTACGCAAACCGCTAGTGATGCTAGTCAAGCACTAAAAACGATGGAAGCGGCGGCTAATAGTGGCAATCAAGATGCCCTATGGTATTTAGGAAGTGCCTATATGTCTGGTACAAAATACATTTTGAAAGATACTAAAGCAGCTAAGTATTGGTTTCAGAAATACAAAGAGAGCGTTGGGGCAAAACCTTAATTTTGACTTATTGCTTAATTAGTATAGTTTTTGATTTGCCTTGTTAATTTTATCGGTTAACATAAAGATTAAACATATCGGCATATTTTAAAGCACTTAACCCCATGATGAATATTTTTTCTGTTCATCATGGGGTTAAGTGTTTCTTTTACTGTACTTTTGCAGAAAATTACAAAACCACAAGGAATGGTAAGAATCATCATCTTGTCAATTATAACAGGCTTAGTATTTCAGTTTTCATCAGAAATTGGCTTGGCTTCCTATATTCATCCTACAAAATGGTATATCTGGGCATTTTATGGAGCAACGTCTTATTTAAGTCATATTTTGATGCAGTTAGGCTTCGATAATGATCGAAAGTACTTTGTTCAATTTTATTTGACCACGATTGTCTCTCGAATGTTTTTGAGTTTAGCATTTGTTGGTTATTTCATCTATCAAGATACTCCAAATATCTATATATTCATTACCAACTTTTTTGTACTCTATTTATGTTATACAGGTTTTGAAATATACGATTTGTATCGTAACTTGCAGCATATTTCATAATAGATATTCTTTTTTTTTGTGTAAGTACTTGATTATCAATTGAGAAATAAAAATATTACTAGAGTAATTATAAAAACCATAATACGAATCATTCCCAAAGTTGTGATGAAAAAATTATATTTTTCAAATATTTTGGCATTTCTATTCTTCGCAGCCACCTCTGTTTTTGCTCAAGAAGAACACCATGCCGATTCTACCGCAGAACATGCGACGGAAGCCGTTACCTCTCATTCAGAAGCTGGTGAAGCTCATGAAGAAGGGAAATTAGATTTGGGGCATTTGATTATGCACCACATCGGAGACGACCATAAATGGGAGTTTGCTCACGGTGTATCCGTTTATCTTCCATGTATTGTTAAAACGGAAAAAGGAATTGAAGTATTTTCTTCTAGTAACTTAGAAGACGAACACGGTAATCCAGTAGAATACAACGGGTTGAAGTTAGAACATGGTAAAATCCATGCAGTTGACGGCTCTCACGTATTAGACTTCTCTATTACGAAGAACGTTGCATCGTTGTTAATAAGTGCCGTGTTGTTAATCGTTATTTTCCTTTCTGTTGCAGGTGCTTATAAAAAAAGAGGCTTACAGTCTCCAAAAGGATTCCAATCGCTAATTGAACCAATCATTATTTTTATTCGTGATGAAGTGGTTAAAAATAACATCGGAGAAAAACACTACAGACGTTTCCTTCCGTACTTATTGACTTTATTCTTCTTTATCTGGTTCAATAATATTTTAGGGTTATTACCAGGTGGAGCAAACGTAACAGGAAACATTGCTGTAACGTTAGTATTGGCTGTAATCACCTTTTTCGTGACTAACTTAAATGGTAAAAGCACTTACTGGGGACATATCTTCGCAATGCCAGGTGTTCCGAAATGGTTATTGGTAATCTTAACACCAGTAGAGATTTTAGGGATGTTTATCAAACCAATCTCATTAATGATTCGTCTTTTTGCTAACATTACAGCAGGACACATCATCATGCTAAGTTTCTTAGGTCTTATTTTCATCTTGAAAGTATGGGCGGTAGTACCAGTAGTAACGTTATTCTCAGTATTCATGAACATCATTGAATTATTGGTTGCGTTTTTACAAGCCTTTATCTTTACGATGTTAGCATCAAGCTACATTGGTTCAGCAGTAGAAGAAGGACACCATTAAAAATCGGTTAACAGCTATCTGTTTTTAGTTAATGGATTCAAAGTGACGATTAACACGATTATGGTTAACCGTTTATTAGATAACTATTAACGGTTACACCGCTAACCGACAACAATCAAATTCGTATTTTTCAATTTTAATAATAAATAAACAACAAAGTTATGTCACTTTTGTCAATCTTATCTGAAGTTTCAGTTGGTACAGGTTTAGCAGCAGTTGGTGCTGGTTTAGTAGCAATCGGTGCTGGTTTAGGTATCGGTAACATCGGTAGCCGTGCAATGGAATCTATCGCTCGTCAACCAGAAGCTTCTGGAAAAATCCAAGGTGCGATGTTAGTTGTAGCTGCATTCGTTGAAGCGGTTGCTCTTTTCGCAGCAGTAATTTGCTTCTTGGTAGCTAACAAATAGTCATTAGCAACCAAGTTTATCACTTTTTCTACAGCAGAAAATTAGTTTCGTTGAACAGAAAATTGATAATAAAAGCCATTAAACATTCTCTTACCAAGCATTAGGCAGGTAAGAGAATGCTTTTGAAAAGTATTACCAATACAAATTAATATACTGATAAGCTATTGGAAACATTAGCTATAAAAACATAAAGAATTATGGAATTACTTACTCCTGATTTGGGTCTTATCGTATGGCAGTTAGTAGTATTCGGCATTTTGTTTTTTGTTTTAGCAAAATTTGCTTGGAAGCCAATCGTAAACTCATTACACGAACGTGAACAATCTATTGACGATGCACTAGAAATGGCAGCAAAAACTCGTCAAGAAATGACAGAATTGAAAGCGGGTAATGAAAAGTTAATCGCTGAAGCTCGTGCAGAACGTGATGCGTTAATCAAAAGAGCTAAAGAAGCTTCTGAAGCTTTAATTGCTGATGCGAAAGCCGAAGCTCAAAAAGTAGCAACAGAAGAAATGGACAAAGCTCGTGCAGCGTTCGGTCAAGAAAGAGCAAATGCTGTTGCAGCATTGAAAGCAGATGCAGCAAACTTGTCATTGGAAATTGCTGAGAAAATCTTACGCAACCAATTGGCAGATCGTTCGGCTCAAGAAAAATTAGTATCAGATTTATTATCTGACGCAAAACTTAATTAATTTGAAATTAGGATTAGCAAAAAGCAACTCGCTTTGAAGACTATTCCACATTCCGAATTCAACAGATGTCACAGCAAACCGTTGCATACAGATATGCGAAGTCTTTATTAGGCCTAGCAACAGAAAAAGGCGTGGAATCACAAGTATTTGAGGATATGAAACTATTCGCTCAAGTATGTGATGAAAACGACGAATTCGTGGCAGTAATTAAAAATCCGATTGTTTCTCACCGTCGCAAACACGCTGCCTTGAAAGGCATTTTTGCGGATAAAGTGAACGAAGTAACAATGACAATTTTTGACCTTATTGCTAAAAAGAACCGTGAAAGTATTTTAATTCTTATTGCTCACGATTACATGGCTCAATACGAATATGCCAAAGGCATTCAGAAAGCTTATGTAACAAGTGCTACAACCTTGACGGATGCTCAAAAAGAGTCTTTCAAAAAAGTAGTTGCAGATGCTACAGGTAGATCGGTTGTTTTAATTGAAAAAATTGACGAGAAATTAATTGGGGGTTACGTACTTCGTGTAAACGACCGTCAGATTGATACTTCTGTAAAAACAAAATTGAACGATTTAAAAGTTAGATTCGCTCAATAGTAGTTTTTGCAACATAAAAAGCCCCTATAGATTTTTTCTGTGGGGGCTTTTTGTATTTTTATGGTTGAATAATGTCATGTACTATGAATTTAATCGAGGAAATAGGAAAGGTTTCTATCTTGGAGGTGGCTCAGGATTTGGGATTGGAGGTCAATCGCAATAGAATGGTGTGTCCTTACCATGAGGAACATACGGCTTCGTTGGTGTTATATCCGCATACGAATAGTTTTTATTGCTTTGGCTGTGCTAAAACGGGTAATTCGATTTCCTTGTATTCGGAGATTAAAAAGATGAGTATCAACGAAGCAATTCACGAAATGGCTCGTACTTATGTCCCCAATTATGTTGCTTATTCCAAAGGACAAACGTCGGTTAAATCTATTCCCAAAGGGGGGCTTTTACAGCCTGTAGAGGTCAAGAAATTACAAGGAAAAGAACAACCTACGGAGGAATTGCATTCGCAGATTTATGAGGCGTTTCGGGACTTTTGTTTGCAACAAGCAAGTAATGAATTGTCTCGCCAAGCCCTGACTTATTTGAAAGGACGTGGACTTACGGAAAAGACCATTAATGATTTTCGCCTCTTTGCCGTAAAAGATTATAAAGAAGCAACGTGGTATTTGAAGCAACGTTTTTCGACCTTAGATTTACATGCTTCGGGTTTGTATAACGATAAATACAACCTGATTTTTTATGCTCATCCAATTATAATTCCTTATTATCGGAATAACCGAATTGTGTATTTGCAAGGAAGAACGATTGGTACTCCTCCCGAAAATCATGGGCGGTATCAGTTTTTATCGAATCATCCGCTGACCTTATTTAATGCAGATTCCTTGGAGCATATTCGTACGGGAGAAACGGTGTATATTACCGAAGGAGCTTTTGACTGTATGCGATTGGTACAAGACGGAAAAGTGGCGGTGAGTTTAGGAACAGCCAATGTGTTCAAACGAGAATGGGCGAAGTTATTTAAGCGGGCTAATGTTGTTTTTTACCTTGATAACGATAAAGCTGGCCACCGAGCAGCGGAAGAATTGGAGAAGATTTTCACGCATTTAGGACTCTCTTGTAGCCGAAAACAATTGCCTTCGGCCTACAAGGATGTCAATGATTATTATAGCGATAAGCTGGGTAGTAACGAGCAACTAGGCCTATTTTAACCTTTTGCGACAGTTGAGTAGATAGCCCGATACTCGCCAGGTGTAATCTGTTCATGCTGTTTAAATTGTCTGATAAAATAGGCAGCACTGGCAAAACCTGTTTCGTAGGCAATTTTTTCGAGTGAATAATGATGATTCGACAGCAGTTCTTTCGCTACTTTTATCCGTTCTGATAGAATACATTCCAAAGGCGTGATGCCGAAGGTGTGTTTAAAGCATTTAAAGAAGTTAGATTTGCTCATACAAGCTTTATCGGCAAGCATATCAACGGTTAAGTTTTCATTTAACTTTTCTCGAATAAACTGTACGATAAATGCTAAACGATTGTCTTTTTGTAAGCCGTCATTAGAATCTAACAAAATCGCTCTTGCATTCGATTGTAATAAACGAACGATTAAATCTTTAATCGCTAGATCTGCAAATAAATCTTTTGAAGGGTGTTCCTCTGTGAATAGTTGAATTAATCCCTTTATTAAACCCTGTACTTTGTCATTATAGTTTAGGTGAATGGGGGCGTTGTCGTCATTCCAACTATGTATTTCTTTTTCAAGAATTGTGAACTGATTAAACTGTGAAATACTTTCTTTGACTTTCGAAGGTTCTACAGCGAAGGTTAAACATTGTACTGGCTTTTCGATACTCGCATCTGGAAAATCAAAGTATAGTTTTTGCTCACTAGGTATTACAAGAGTCTCGCCAGGTATGAAATTATAGGATTCTTTGGCGTTTTTATGAATGACTTTTAAGCCAGTTACCATACTTAAAATACTAGGTTGTTGGTACTGGTAGGATATATTATGAGCGATTTTAGTGGTATCAAAAATGTTTAGTTGGGCGTATTCTGTAGTAAACGAAATTTTTCGTTCTACATACGCTTCAATTTTCCTTTCTTGAACGATGGGATCAATAATAATACGTTTCATCGGTATAATGTATTAGTGGATTATCTCATACTTTTAACAATTGATATGAATGTACTATCAGATAAGAGTATTAGATAATAGTAAGGAGGGTATCAAGTAATATCTTTGCACAATACAAATCTATTACAAATACGTGTAATAATTGTACTGACCTATTTAAAATTTGCAAAAAATAGATATTACACTTCAACAAGCACAAGCAATTACAGAGTTAAGTATTATTCTCTGAAATCAACAATATTTTATTACAATTTGCCTAAGTACCCTTAAAAATTGATTTGGGACTGAATTTAGGATATAAATTAAGAACCGTTTATTAAACTGTGGCAGCGGTGCAATAACCTGACTCTTGTTTGTGTCCTTTATGAAGTCCCTTTTAAAAACTTTTTATTGATAGCCTAAGTACCCTTAAAAATTAGTAAAGGTCTTGTTGTTGGATGAAGGAAAGGAAAATGAAATCAAACTGTGGCGGCGGTGCGATGTTGTTATTTCTTCTTTTGTCCGATAATTAAGACCTTTTTTATAGATTTTTATTTTTAAAATGACGTATCGTTTCTGGGTAGCCCAAGCCCATTGATAAGCCAATTACAGCCATAGAAATCCGTTTTGTTTTAGTTTCAATGGTTTTAGCAGATTCTATCCATTTACTAAAATACACTTGATGTCCTTTGGTGAGGCTATTGAAAAAATCAAGAGCGTTTTCATCTTCTTCTAAACAGGTCATTAAGTCACTCGAAATTTCCAATTCACTCGTGTCTTCTTCTAGCGATACTTCGATAGTCGCACCTTCGTGTTTACGAATACCTTTTCTCATGGTAGCATTTACCGCTAGAATAAAATCACCTTCTCCCATTGGCACAAGAGCTACTTGCTTAATCGGAAATGCGTCGAGTGTACCCTTTACTCGAAAGCTAGTTCGGGTATTGGGCTTTATTTCTTGAGCAATTGGGGCTGGAATATCGAAATATGTCCAGCCCGTTTTTTCTCCTTTTTGATCAAATTTTTGTAAAATTGCCTTGAATGAGACCATTGATTTTACTGTTCTAGTTATTAAACTTTCTCTATACGGGTGAATGAATTCACCCGCTAAGTGGAAGATTAGGCTTAACTCAATGCCTCATCTTCTCCATAAGTTAGTCAGATTTAAGAAGTCTCAACGTTATTTTTTCTTAAAAAAACCATCTAATAATTTATTCTTTTGCTCTTCTACCATTTTCTTTGCACGGTCAGATGCGGCCTTTTTGAGGCTATCAGCAGCAGCCTTCGCTCTTGCTTCAATTGCTGCACGTTCTTGCTGAATACGGTTTTCAAGCTCTGCTTTTTTAGCATTTGCTTCGTTGATTAAACGGTCTTTTTCTGCTTGTACACGGGCTTCTGCTTCTTTTTTTAACTTATCCACTTCTTGCGTTGCTTTTGCTTTGATAGCATCCACTTGAGCTTTGGCTTCAGAAGTTACCGCATCTTTCAATCCTGCGGCAGTACTACTCCCTTTAAATGAGAACGTAGGGTTTTTCATCGTACCACCTACGGCTAAATCTACTTTTACACGGTCTGTTCCTTGAATTGCCTTACCAGTCCATTTGGTGAATACTGCCCCAAAAGCTTCTCCTGTTTTTCCTGTTGGTACATCTAAGGCTAAAGCATAATCCATACCACCATCTATGCCGTGATGCCCTCCCACGGTCACTTTACTATTATCATTTAATTTTATATCAAAAGGTTTTACACCAAAGCGTCCATCTTGAATTTCTACCTGCATTAAGACATCGTTTAGTTGTAAATCCTTTAGTTTGGTCAACTTGGTAGTTGATGCCAATTTTTCCATGAAAGGATTTTCCTGAATACTGGCTTTCAATAATTTAATCAAACCATCGGCATTGAGTGATTGAATTTTAGGCATCATATCTTGTCCTAATTCGCCATCAATTTTGATTTTAGACGTTACGTTACCCACCATGTATTGAGCAATAGGCATCAAATATTTCACCACGGTTAAGTTTTTGTAGGCTTCTGCAATACCAATATTTTCTAAATTCATCGCAAAGTTGAAGGTTGGATGAGCAATGTCTGTTGTGCTGTACGTTCCATTTGTCGTGAAACTACCTCCCAAAGAATTGAACGAAACATTATTCATTTTAACAGCTCCATTACCCACTACTAAAGCTCCTTTTAAATTCGTCAAGGGCATTTTATCATAAATAACTTCGCCAACCGTCGAATTCATTTCAAAGTCGATATTCTTTGGAATTTCTACTACTTGCATCGGCTGTGCTGCTCCACCAGTGGCAGGAGTAGGGCTATCCGTCATCCATTCATTTACATTAAATCTCTTGGAGGTTACATTCATTTTACCTTTTACCGTTTCGTTATTCAAGGCATAGCCGATGTAGTTTGAAATTGTTCCATTTGCTACAAAATCACTCGTTCCCAAATAACCATTTGCATTCGATACATTGATTGCTTGTGGGGTAAAAGTCATATCTGCATGATTAATTTTTACGCCTTGGGGATATTCTTTCGATACAAACTCAAAGCCTTGCAAACTTGCTTTGCCCGAAGTAGGCAAATTACTGTAGCGTTTTGCCGTTACATCCGACATTTTTCCTTTTGTTACAATATCTGCATCAATTTTCCCCTTCAAGGTCATATCTTTTAGGGGATAAATCTTGGTTATTTTGGTCAAATCCACTTTTCCTTTTGCCTTAATATCCCAGTTGTAGTTCGCAAAATCTTGAATAATACCCGTTGCTTGGAAAGGTTCATTTTGCAGTAACATTCTAAAATCAGAAACCGTCAAAGCCGTAGAAGCCAACGCTCCGTTGGTATTCACTAAACTCGCTTTGATATTCAAATTTTGGATGGGTTCAGGGAATTTATCCGATTTGATATAGCCATTTGCCAAACTCATAAGGGCATTTACTTTCGGAAACTGCTTCGTAGTAGAATCATACATCCCGTTGGCTTTTAAGTTAATCGCATAAAGTCCTTTCATGACTAAGCCATCCATCGGAAACATTTGTGCTAATTGCTGTAAATCTAATTTAGCAGCCACATCTGCATTTACTTTAGCAGGGTTCAGTCCTTGAATGAGTGCTTTTGCCGTTACAGGATTTTGTCCGAAATTAAGATTGAATTTACGAATGTCTAAAACGGTATTGGCTAATTTGTTAGTCGTATTACTTGCTTTAAAATCAATACTAATTCCCGTTACAGCCGCAGGGAGGTCGGGATATTGGAACATCCCATTTTCGACCAATAAATTAAAGCCAAAAGCAGGTATCGAGTGATTATTGTACGTACCATTTACAGTTCCGTCGAAAGCAACTTTTCCTTCTGCTTTTAAGTCTTTAAATTTCTCGGTATAAATATTTGGTACTAACGAAAGTAGCTGCTTAAACTCACTTTCGGGAGCATTATATTTCAAATTCATCACGATATTGTTAGTATCTGGCATCGAAACAAAGCCGTCGAGATTCAAGACAAAATCGTTTAGCGTGAGTTTGTTATTACGAAACGTATATTTTTTAGAAGCCTGATTGATATTCATGTCCAACTCCGCTGCCAGTTTCTTGTCATGTAGATAATCTGCTCCTTTGAATTTCACATTGGCTTTGTCAATCTTCGTTATCGTTATCAAATCATAAATTTCGCTCGAAATATCTCCTTTTCCTTCGTGGTTAATTCCTGTAAAACTTGCGTAGGTATCGTCTTTTAAATCATTGTAAATGATACTACCATCAGAGATTTCCCATGAATTGATACCTACCTTAAAGTTTGATTTTTCAGAAGGAGCGGTTGTGCTTGCCGTAGTATCTGCTTTATAAATATCATAATTCGCTGCTCCATCTTTTAGCACCTTTACCATAATTTTGGGAGCATCCAACCCGATATGATGCACAGCGATTTCGCCACCAGCAATCACACTTTTAATATCCAACGAAACGTCAAAGGATTTTGCTTGCACGAGGGTATCACCTGCAAAGGGGCTATTTCCAACCACCCCAAAGTCGGTTAAACTAAGTGTTAGCGTAGGGAAATTCTTAAAAAGGGACAGCCCAAAATCACTGTAATACACTTTGGCATCGACTTTTTGAGCAATGAGTTCATTGACTTTTGCTTGAATTTTATCTTTAAAAAAGAATGGAATGGCAAATGCACTAACAAGTAATAAGCCGAATATAGAGGCGAGAATGATGAATAACTTTTTCATAAAATAGTAACTGTTTACAACAAAATAACTTTAGTTAATTGATAAACGAAAAATACGAAGAAATAGCTGTCTTTCAATGTAATTTCTTTGATGAAAATAAAAAGAAAAGCTCCCTTTCTGCATCAAATCATGCAGAAAGGGAGCTTTTCTTTTTAATCTAATGTAATATCCTTAGATAAGATGTCTTCTATAAAAATTCTAAAACTAGGATTATCAGGATATGATTTCTTTAGAATTTTGGCTTTTTGATAGTTTTTCGAGATACGACTATACGCTCTGTATTCTTTTGAAAATGCCCCAGCTTTTTGATGTAGCTTATAGTCGCAGTTATTACTCGCCATTTTTGTTTTATCAGTATAATAAAGCGGTAATAACCAACATTCTATTTCATTTACAGAAATAGCAAAGAGGAGTCTTTCTTTAATTGAATGAAAGAAAGCTTCACCAAAGGCACTAGTAATGATGGCAGAAAACTTGTCTTTCACCTTCATTATCAATTTCTCAGGAGATAGTTTTATTCCGTCTTCGTCCGTTTGTTTTACATCGTAATGTATTTCTTCCGATACATCCGTGTCAATTTGAATAACAAGATACTGAACATCTTGAAATGCTCCTCTAAAATCGCTAGAACGACAATATTCAAATACTTTATACCAGCCTCCAAAGGCTTTTATTGCTTCTTGTTCGGTAGCATCTCTTAATGGTTGTAAGATGGTAATTTCATCTGAAATATCTTCTTCGTCAAATAGACCTAGTAGAATATTTTCAAGTACAGCGTGGTCTGAAGGC
>JBMLRK010000536.1:0-6651 GCA_049241065.1 Spirosomataceae bacterium | reverse complement strand
AATACGAATATTCATATTGGATAAATACTCGTTCAAGCGGGTCTGTATTATCGCTCAACCAAAATTCAGTAAAGTATTTTAGGGCTTCATAATCTACTCGACCACCACCACCAGAGCATAACATCATAGGTACTTTCGGGTATTTGGCACGAATACGTTCCAAGACTTTATACAAACCACGGACATATTCAACATAGAGGTGCGTTTGTGGCAAGCCTTGTTTTTGTAAAAACATCGAATGTCCGTTATACACCACCGCATTGCAATCCCATTTGATAAAAGCAAGGTCAGGATTTTTCGTAAATAAATTATCCAATACCCCGTACACAAAATCTTGTACTTCTGGGTTCGATAAATCTAAGGGTAATTGATTTCTAAAATAATGTTCTGGTCTTTGTGGTTCACGGATTATCCAATCGAGGTGCTTTTCGTATAATTCTGATTTCGGATTCACCATTTCAGGTTCAACCCAAATACCAAATTTAACGCCTGCCTTTGATGCCTCTTTCACCAAATAACCAAGGCCGTTGGGTAATTTTTTACGGTTTTCTTGCCAGTCTCCTAAACCTGCAAAATCGTCATTTCGTGGATACTTATTGGCAAACCAACCATCGTCCAACAAAAACATATCGACTCCCAACTGTTTTGCTCCTTTAAAAAGACCTGACAATTTTTGTTCATCAAAATCAAAATAGGTAGCTTCCCAGTTATTTAACAAGGTCAAACGAGCGCCTTCACCGTCTAGGACACGGTACTTTTTAGCCCAATTGTGCATGTTTCGGCTGGCTTCGCCTTTTCCGTGTTCTGAAAAAGTAGAGATAAACGAAGGCGTTTTAAATTCCTGATTGGGAGCAAGCGAATATTCCGAAGCGTGTGGATTAATACCGCCAATCATACGCAAATTATGGTATGAATCTACTTCAAAATCAAGTTTAAAATTACCCGACCAAGCCAATGTTCCGAGTAATACTTTACCCTCCTCTTCGGTTGCTTGTCTATCAAACGAAAGCATGAAGGTAGGTGGCTGAAAGAGATTCGCACGAGTACCTAACTTAGAATCTAAGGTTTTAATTCCTGCGGTCAAGAGGGTTTCTTCTGGGTGCATTTCACGTCCCCAAGCTCCATGATAATGATGTAAAATGTAATTATCTGCCGTAAAATACAAGTTGGCAGAAGCGTATTTTTGAAGGGTAATGTTCTTCTTTTCAGTGTGTTTGATTACCGTCCATTGCTCAATTACATTTTCCTGAGCATACACCTTATACCAAAGCGTCACCTCCACAGGATATGCAGGGTCTTTTAAGAGAATACTTATTTGGCTTACGTTATCATCTATTTTTTGGACTTGATGACTCACGTATTTTAATTCCAATGACGTTGTACCATCTGCGTGCGTTACTTGAATGGCAGGTTCAAGCAAATTCCAAGAACCGCTTGGGGTATAGGCTGAATTGTAAATACCTGCGTTAGGATCATTGTAGTGATATGCTTGGCTAATCTTTGCATTATCGGAGGTTGCTAACATTTTTTTACCAAAATAAATCGTACCCAAACGATTGTCTTTATCGGTTTGTAATACCAAGGCATTCGTCTTTGTTTCAATGGGTATGGTCACTGCGTTCTGAGCGTTTAGGCAGAAGGTAGCACCAGATAGGAGAATAAGTAAAAGGGATAATCGAGCTAGTTTAAGCATACATATAGGGTTTATAAAAGTTATTTGTGGATAAAGAAAGCTTGTAGGTTGTCTGAATTATTGCCTACAAGCATCATTTTTTGTGTTTTTTTGTACGAAATTTCTACGAGTGATTTACCGTTTTTAGTTGCTTTGAATCCTGTGTTGACCGACTTTTGAGCAAGAAATTTCCCCTTGCCATTTCCCAGTAATAAAAGCCCTGTTAAAGCATCGTATCGTCCTGTTGAGGTTTCGGTATCATAAGCATTTCCAACTAATAACACATCTAATTTTTGGTCGTGATTATAGTCCTTGATGGTCATCGCATTAAGGGGGGCAAATTGAGCTTCGATAGGTAATGGATGAAGGATAAAATTGCCTTTACCCTTATTTTCTACGTATGAACTCGCCAAATTGGTACAGGACAAAACAAAGGAATCTTCGAGTTCTTGTTTCATAAATGACTGCTCAAAGGTGGCTTCTGCAAATTTTTTGTACGAATCAAAACGCAGTTTCATCGACGGAATTTGCGTAGCTAATTCGTCTCTGGTCGTTGCAATGTAGTTTTTCCCCTGAATGTAATAACTCAAGATTGGATCAACCACGCCATTTTTATCGTAGTCTTTTGCATGAAGCATCAACGGTTCGTTGACACTGGCTTTGTACCGACTGTTTAAACCTAAATTACCTGCTACAAAATCAAGGTCGCCATCCTTATCCATGTCAGCGACTTTGATACAATTCCACCAACCTGTTGAGTTTGGCAATTCGATTTTTGTCCGAACGCTAAATTTTCCTTGTGTGTTTTTCAGAAGCGTAATCGGCATATATTCCCCCACCAAAACGAGGTCGTCCCAACCATCTGCATCGTAATCAGCCCATTGGATAGCCGTCACCATGCCGATATTAGACAATACAGGAGGAGTAATGTCGGTAAAAATACCTTTGTCGTTACGTAACAAATAACTCTGAGGCGGAAAAGGGAAATTATCGGGGTTCACTCTTCCCCCAACCACTAAATCCAAATCGCCATCGTGGTCAAAATCATTGGCTTGCACACAAGAACCGCTACTCTTGGTAGCTGGCAAGGCATTGGGTTGATGGGTAAAAGCACCTTTTCCATTATTGAAATACAGCCTGTCTTGATACAGATTGGCATTTTGAGGAAACTCAGAACCGCCACTCACCACGTACAAATCAAGGTCTTTGTCGTTATCGGCATCGAAGAACAAAGCCCCTGTGTCCTCTGACTGAATATGTTGGTTGAGCGGATGTTTAACGAAACTCCCCTTGGCAGTTTGCCAGAAAAACTGCCCCGAATAACCTACCGAACCACCCATATAAAAATCTTCTAGTCCGTCGCCATTGACATCACCCACAGCAATACAAGGTCCACTTTGGGAGTATTGATGTGGCAATAACACTTGTCTTTTGAAATCAACGTAGTCGTTTTCTTGATGTCCTTCTCCTTTAAATAATTGGTCAGAAACCTCTTCAAAAAGCTTGGTTTTCGCTACATTCTGTGTCTTTTTCAACAAGGCATTTGGGGCATAAGTAATCTTAATGCCTTGATTAATGGAAGGAGCTACCAACACTTGTTTCTGTTGATTTGCCCACATAACCACTACACTATCAACCCGTTGAGCTGTACCGATACCAAAATGCAAGCGGGTTTCTACGGTAGATTCGTAACCACGATAGGGATTCAACTCTTGAAATTGCATTTTCCCCTTGGTATAAACCCATACTTTACTGCCAATCGCTTGCCTGTTGGGCGACTGCCCCACAAGGTCGATTGTTAGGTAATTATTGGAACGTAGGGTATTACTTCTATTTTCGTAAATTCGAGCAACATCGTTAAACTCGTTAATGACCAATTCTAAATCACCATCGTTATCTAAATCTGCATAACACGCTCCGTTAGAAAAACTTGGATCGTCGAACCCCCAGTCTTCTATGCGATTTGCAAAGGTTAAATCTCCGTTGTTTTCATACAAATAGTTATTGAGTGGCACTTTTACCAAGGAATGAATCGCTTGCAGTTTTTCCTTCCGTTTAGATTCTTCCGTACCCATGGGCGAAGCCGATTTAAACTGATAATTGATGTAATCTAAATCCCCCAAATCACGGTAAAAGCCATTGGTAACCATCAAATCTTTATCGCCATCGTTGTCATAATCTGCCAACAAAGCACTCCAACTCCAGTCGGTACTGCTAACTCCTGCCAAAAAAGCAATATCCGAGAAAGACGTTTCCTTGCCTTTAGCCGTCGTTTCAATGCCGTTATTCAATTGCAGCGTATTGCGAGTATATTGTGGCGTATAACCCTTTTTTAGCAAGAGATTAAACTTGTCGTAACCCGCCGCAGGAATGAGCATTTTTTTACGATAATTATCTTCTGGCAACATATCCAAGACAAAAATATCCGCTAGTCCATCGTTGTTGAAATCGGCAATATCGTTACCCATCGAGGCAAAACTGGTATGTTTTAAATAACTTGAAATCTTATCGGTAAACGTACCGTCGCCGTTATTGATGTACAAAATATCATTTGTCAGAAAGTCATTCGATACGTAAATATCTTGGAATCCATCCTGATTAACATCGCTAATGGAAGCCCCTAAACTATAACCTTCAATTAAGATTCCAGCTTGTTTAGACACATCGGTAAAAGTGTTATTTCCATTATTTCGGTACAAAATATCCGTTCCCTCCGACTCCCCATTTACCAGCCGTTCTTTGACTGTATTTACACCCGTAATCATCTCGTCGGCAGGATTGGTAATTAAGAAAACATCCAAGTCGTTGTCGTTATCATAATCAAAAAAGGAAGCATTCATCGTTTGCCGAGTTTCTGCCAAACCGTAGGCTTTTGCACTTTCTGTAAAGGTGACAGTACCCGTTTTTTTAGAAATACCGTTATTGATAAAAAGAAGATTTGCCATGTTGCCAAACTTCGCATTACCCGATACGTTGATGTAAATATCCAACCAACCGTCTTGGTTAATATCAACCATAGAAACCCCTGTACACCAACGGTTTGTCTGAACACCTGCTTGCTCTGTAATATCTAAAAAAGTAATTTCTTGATTCGCCTCCGTCGCCTGATTCAAATATAATTTTCCTGAGGTTTGATTCCCACTAAAATATAAATCGACAAATCCATCGTTATCAATATCGCCAGCCGCTACTCCTGCTCCTGTGTAGATATTCATGTACGAAAGCACGTTATATTGGTCATTTTCTTCTACTTTATTGACAAACATTACCCCTGTTTCGGAAGCAGACAAGGAAGTAAATAGCGTATCGTGCTGCTTACAAGAAAGCAACAAACTTATCATCAAGAAACCACCAAGGACAAGCAGATACACCAGTTTATGCTTATAAATTTTCATGAATATTCGCTTGGGTTATCAGACGACGTTTTCCTTTACTATCTGTTAGTTCGATTGATTTCATTTGTTTGGGAACGGTTAAGGTTCTACCCTGTTGAGACAAATATCCTTGTCCGTAATAGTACTCCTGTTTCCAACGTTGCCCATTATTGAGCGTAATAATCGCAGCCGTTTCTGTCGGTAAAAGCTGGATGACCTCCTCGGTGGGTTGGAGTTGTTTATACACCTTTAAAGGACTCGAATTTGTCCCTACTAACAGCGTTGCTTGGTTAGTGTGACTACGCACCTTTGTAATTGATTTGTTATCTCCAGACAGTACAAAAAAGGAACGTTGAGCGGTAAATTTGCCTTTTCCATCTCCTTTCAAAAACAAACTTCCTTGAGCGTCGTAACGTCCAAGACCGACCTCTGTGGCAAAGGAATTGCCAACGGTAAGCAAGTCTAAATTACCGTCTAAATCCACATCCTCAGCCAACATTCCAAACACAGGAGCAAACTGAATGGCTAAAGGCAATTCTTTAAACTGAAACTTCCCATTGCCCTCATTTTGAAGGTAACTTGTCTCAAAGCGTTGGGCTTCCAGATGTAAAGCATCTGCTAATTCTTCCTCTAAAAATGACTTTCTAAAAGGCGTACTCGCATAGGTGGTATAGTCGTTAAACCTTGCTCGCATGGCCGTCATTTGCTTGTTTAGGTCGTCTCTGGTATGAAATATTTGTTCTTGACCGTCTAAATAATGGCAAAGAATCGGGTCTAACACGCCATTTTTATCGTAGTCTTTGGCATAGACCGACGTTGGTTCTTCGACACTGGCTTTTTGTTGACTGTTTAATCCTAAATTACCAATCACATAATCGGTATCGCCATCTTTATCAAAATCACCTGCGGCAATGCTGTTCCACCAACCCTTAGAATGTTCGATGCTTACTTGTTCGCTCAGTTTTCCATGCTGATTAAGGATAAACGTAATGGGCATATACTCGCCAACCAACATCAAATCTTGCCAGCCGTCGTTGTTGTAATCTGTCCAAAGAGCCGACGAAACCATCCCGATTCGGGCAAGTGAGGGAGCAACCGACAAGGTAACATCGGTAAATTTGGGAAGTCCCAAGCGGCTATCGTTTCTGAGCAAATAACTCCGTGGAGCTTTCGGATATTCGTTCGGACTCACTCGTCCACCAACAAATACATCCAAATCACCGTCACGGTCAAAATCCGTAGCCACTACCGCAGAAGCACTGGTTTGAATACTTGGAATGGCATTACTTTTTGTAAAATGTCCTTTGCCATCGTTGATAAAAAAGCGGTGTTGATATGCTACAGGGGCTATTTCTTTGTCCAATACACCTCCGCTGGCAAGGTATAAATCTTGGTCTCCGTCTTGGTCAGCATCGAAAAATAAGATACCCATATTGTCGCTTAAATTAGGACTATCTATCGTTTCTTGAGAAAAAGAACCGTTGTTTTTTTGAATAAACAATCCTCCTTTTGAACCTGCTCCTGCCCCTACAAAAAAGTCTTCTAATCCATCCCCATTCACGTCAGCAACGGCAATGGCAGGGCCACTTTTTGAGTGCGTATGGG
>JBMLRK010000535.1:8800-9165 GCA_049241065.1 Spirosomataceae bacterium | reverse complement strand
CTGCCTTAATCACGAATTTACATTCTGCCATACTAGTTGAAAATGAAAATCGAGAAATTGCCTTAACGAATCAGCGTTTCTGTGATATGTTTGGACTTCCGTTTACTCCCGAACAGATGGTCGGGATGAACTGTATGACTTTTGCCGATCAAGCCAAAGTATTGTTTGAAAACCCTAATGGTTTTAGTAGTCGTGTGGACGAACTATTGACTAGTAGAGTTGCAACCGTTCAGGAAGAACTGAGGATGGTAGATGGACGTGTGTTGGAACGAGATTTTATCCCTGTTTTTCTAAAGGATAGTTATTTAGGGCATCTTTGGAAATATACCGATGTAACGGATAAACATAGAGCTCAAGAACAAATA
>JBMLRK010000535.1:0-8790 GCA_049241065.1 Spirosomataceae bacterium | reverse complement strand
ATACGTAGAAGCGAAGAGAAATACCGAGGAATCATGGATAACATGGAACTTGGATTGATGGAAGTGGATACAAATCAAGTCATTGTGAAGGTCTATGATCGTTTCTGTAAGGCTGTTGGCTATACTAGAGATGAGTTAGTTGGAAAATCTGCTCCCGATTTGTTTTTGGATAAAACCGACCAAAATGTGGCCGTGATTGATGAAAACAACGAAAAACGGAAAAAAGGAGAGGCAAGTTCGTATGAGGTAAAAATGCTGAAGAAAGATGGCTCCCCTATTTGGATGTTGATTTCTGGGGCTGCCATTATGGATGAAAATGGTGTATCTACAGGGTCGATTGGGGTGCATTATGACATTACAGATCGGAAAAAACTGGAACAGGAGCTAAGTGAGGCAAAACAGATTGCGGAAGAGGCTCGTCATGCTGAAAAGCAATTTTTAGCTAATATGAGTCATGAAATTCGTACGCCGTTAAATGCGATTATCGGGATGACCCACTTATTGTTTGATACTCGTCCGACGGAAGAGCAAACGGAGTATTTAGAAATACTTAAAACCTCTTCTACTTTCTTGCATAGTCTTATTTCTGATTTATTGGATATGGCTAAAATTGAAGCAGGAAGAATTGAAGTTCATAAGAAAGAATTTGACTTAATTGGGTTACTCAGAACTTCACACAGGGTATTTGAACTTAAAATTTCGAAAAGACCTGTTGAAATGATTTTACATCTGGATCCAAAAATTCAGAACAATGTGGTGGGAGATGAACTGCTCTTAAATCAAATCCTACAGAACTTAGTTGGCAATGCAGATAAGTTTACAGAAAAAGGGAGTATTACGTTAAGTACGGAAGTTCTTAGTGAAGATGAAGATAAATTCACCATTAGATTTAGTGTAAAAGATACGGGTACTGGCATTCCGAAGGATAAGCAAGGAATGATTTTCCAGAAATTTAAGCAGGTGAATTCACACGGACATAAGCACAAGGGTACGGGCTTAGGTTTGGCTATTACAAAGGAGTTAATTGATATACAAGGAGGAACTATCTGGCTAGAGAGCGACGAAGGTAAAGGGTGTGAATTTATCTTTGTTTTGACGTACCAGAAGGGTTCAAAAGAATTTATTCCTATTGCTTCTAACGAAACAAGAGAAGGAAAAGGAAATGAAATGGATAATGGTTATATCCTTGTTGTAGAAGATAATTTGATGAATCAAAAGTATATTTCGACACTTTTGAAAAAATGGGATCGAACCTTTAAGCTGGCAAATGATGGTCGTGAGGCCATTGAGTACACTCAAAAGGAAAAGTTCGATTTGATTTTTATGGATATTCAAATGCCACACGTGGATGGCTATGAGGCTACGATTGCGATTCGTAGTACTAATAACTTTAATACGGGTACGCCGATTGTTGCTCTGACGGCATCGGCAATGTTAGATCAAAAAGTGAGAGCAATGGAAGTGGGAATGGATGATTTCTTGCCGAAGCCATTTGCCCCAAGCCAGTTGGTCAATATGTTGAAGAAATATGCTAAATCGGATACAAAACAGAAAGAAGCAACAGTAGTTGAAATTGAAAACGTGGAAGATATAGAAGACGATGGTTTAGACCATGCTCGTTTAGAAGAACTTTACGAAGACGATACGGAATATCAAATTGATATGTTCGAAACATTTTTAGATGATGTTTTACCTGAATTCTACACCATTGGTAGCTTAATTACGGAGCGTAATTTTGAGGATGTAGGTAAATTGGCACACAAATTGAAACCTACATTTGGGATGGTTGGTTTAACACCCGTAGAATCAAAAATGATTGAATTTGAAAAGTTTGCCAAATCAGGATTAGCCACGTTTGAACTATTGGAGGACAAATTAGATGCAATTACTTCTATATTAGATAAAAAGTTGCCAATTTTGAGGAAAGAATTGGAAAAGCTTAAAAACATGAGCGATTCTTAGTTAATTTTATAGAAAAGCTAAACCTTGCTTACAGCATGAAATTAAAGTGTATCATCGTTGACGATGAGTTAATGGCGAGAAAAAATTTACAACGTCTCGTCGATCAGCATAGTGCATTAGAATTACTCGGTGTTTTTGAAAATGCGGAGGATGCTCTCTTGTTATTGAATGAACAAGAAGTTGACTTGTTATTACTTGATGTTGAAATGCCAGGACTCAGCGGGTTTGACCTATTGGCTCGTTTATCTTTTATGCCTTCTGTAATTATGACTACCTCAAAGGTAGAATATGCTTTTGAAGCTTATGAATATCAAGTAACAGATTATCTTAAAAAACCAATTATTGGCCCTAGGTTTAATCTGGCAGTTGAAAAAGTGCTTGAAATAGCTGTTAGTAAGCAGGCAGAGAAAGAAGCAGGAGCGGGGCATAATGAGATTTATATTAAGCACGAAGGACGTTATATTCGTTTGCCGTATGATGAAATCCAATTTATCGAAAACGTGGGTGATTACGTAAAAATCTTTACGGCCAAAAATTCCTATATCGTTCACTCAACGATGAAGAGTTTAGATGAAAAACTAGGGAGAAACTTCTTGAGAGTCCACCGTTCGTTTATCGTGAGCCTTAACAAAATTGTTGATATTGAGGAAAATACACTCGTGATTGGTAATAAGGTTATTCCTATCAGTCGAGCTAATAAAAACGAATTGATGAACCGATTGAATATGCTTTAGGGTATAGGAAGTAACAACAAAAACGCCTTGCAAATTCGTTTGCAAGGCGTTTTTGTGTTATTTAAGAATGACTAAAGCTGCCGCAGGAATAAGAATTGCGTTGCCTTGAAGACTCGCTTTGGGTGATGCCGAATGGAACAACAGCTTTTTGAATTTTTGTGTTTCTTTCGTCAAAAGAACTTTTTGAGGCTGATTAGTTAAATTTTGAATGACTAATAAATCACCTGTCTTATGTGTACGGATAAATGAAATAATACCTTTTTGATTGATGGTGCTTGCTTGCAAATTCGGCTTTTCTACCTGAGCAAGTGCCGCATATTTTTTACGTAACGCAATGAATGTTTTGTAGGTATTAAAAATAGAACTTGGGTCTTTTTCTTGAACCGCTAAGGAAGTAACGGTAGCGTCTGTTGTGAAACGTGCTTTCATCCATTTAGTTCTAAAAGCATCTTTTTGTGGACTATCCCAAAGGAAAGGCTCTCTTAGGTTTTCGTCAGGTTTTTCGCCTAACATCCCGATTTCTTCTCCATAATAAATGAAAGGCTCTCCTGGTAAAGTCAACAACAATTGTGCTGCAATTTTCATTTTGGTTTTGTCGCCTTTTACGACACTACCAATACGAGTTTGGTCATGATTGTCGATGATGGTTGCGTCGATGAAGTTGGCATTCTGTGTGCCAAAATTACGGTAGTCATCCATTAATTTCTGAATAAAATGTTGGTTGTCATTTTCGTCATTCACTAATTTTTGGATTGCTCCACAGGCATCCATGTGGAAATTTGCGGGTAAACCTTTGAAATAAGGAGCAACTTTATCGGCACTTGCCCAAACTTCTCCTACCAAATAAACATTCGGGTTTACCGTAGTTAGTTGTTGTCTGAATTCTTGCCAAAAAGCATGAGACTTTGCTGCTTCCCAGTCTGGATAAATATGTTTGGCAGCATCCAAACGGAAACCATCAACGCCTACTTCTTTCAACCAGTATTTGGCCATTGAATAGATTTCGGCTCTAACTTTTGGGTTATCATAATTTAAGTCAGGCATACCACTCCAGAATAAGGCATAAAACTTTTCAGTGTCACCTTGCTTTGCAAAATGCCACGGATTGATTTCCCATGAGTCCCCCGATTTTTCACGAGTGGCAATACCCATGGAATCAATTTTTTGGGGAGTCATCCAGACATAGAAATCACGGTAAGGGTTATCTTTTCCCTTTTGAGCTTCTAAAAACCAAGGATGCTTGCTGCTAGTGTGATTGATTACTAAGTCTTTGATAATCTTGATATGACGTTTGTGAGCCTCTTGAATTAACTTTTTATAGTCTGCTAATGTACCGTATTCGGGGTCAATTTGACGATAGTCCTCTACATCATATTTGTGGTAGGATGCTGATTTGCAAACAGGTGTAAGCCAAAGAGCATCTACACCAAGTGAGGCAAGGTAGTCGAGTTTGGAGGTGATTCCATTGATGTCACCGATGCCGTCGCCATTAGAGTCAGCGAATGAACGGACAAATATTTCGTAGCAAACTGGTGGCGTTTTTCCTTGTGCCATCGTGCTATAAAACGAAATCGAAAGAAGAAAGAGCAGTAGTTTTTTCATGAGTTTGTAATTTTTAATGAATAATGGTTAATGCGTAATTAAGTATGAAGCATTATTAAATTGATACTATTTTTCCACGGAGTTCCACAAAGAGCCTCAGAGTTTCACAGAGTTCTTTCTTTGTGTGTCTTTGTGGTTCTCCGTGCAACTCAGTGGTAACAGGCACTACGCCAAAAGAATACTATCAATTTATTCTTTACCATTACTTAGAAATGATGAATGCGTAATGAGAAATGGTTAATTCGTAATGATGTGCCGTTGAAACTTTATCATTACGAATTGCTAACCATTAGCCATTACGCATTCATCACAATGCATTAATTATTACACATTAACCATTACGCATTGAATACTAACCTCTATTTTTTAGTTAGTGTATAAACAGGTTTTTTACTGTTCGATAAATCCATACTAATCGAGTAATTACCTGCTTTAACAGCAATGTTTGCACCGCCTGCGTCTAAGACACCGTCAGCTCCGTTATCGCCATATTCTAATGTCCAAGCATCGTTATTTCTGATTTTGATACTTCCGTCTTTTAAGGTAATATTATCTACTACGTACACGTTTTCAGTGAAGAAATCAGGTCTGAATTTCACATCTGGCCCATTCCAACCATTTGCTGTGGCATCTCCAACAACACCCCAAGGTTTTGAAGCCTCAACGGTATAAGTACCCTTGCTTAAATTGATCGTAATGTTATAATTTCCTTCCGTAACGTTGATATTTGCTCCTGCTTTTACCAGCGTACCATTTGTACCACCATATTCTACTGCCCAAGCGTTGTTTAAACGTAATTTAATCGCACCTGTTTTTAGGAATGCCGTAGTTTTCCAAGTATCAGTTGATGGGTCATAGGCTAATGGAATATCTGGGCCATTCCATCCATTTGGCGAAGCATCCCCTACAAGTCCCCAAGTATATTCTTCAGCAGAATAAGTTAATGAAGATAAATTAAATACGATTTTATATGAACCCGCTTTAGCAATAACGATGTCCGATCCGTTTATTTCGGTTGTACCATCAGCTCCATTATCGCCATAGTTAATCGCCCAATCGTTATCTTTTCTAAATTTGATTTTACCAGCTTTAAGTGTAGCGTATGCAACGAACTCATTTGATTTAGCCGTTTTGTACATCGGTACGTCTGGGCCATTCCAACCGTTTGGAGTAGCATCTCCTACTAATCCCCATGGAGAACTGAAATCAATTTTGTCCAAATAGGGCGTTGCTGTTAGGCTAGTTGTGCTAGAAAGAAAGGTCGTAGCCGAAGTATTATCACCCACGTTAGACATGACACGAATGTCGATTCCTCCTGTTGTAGCTGGTACTAAGCCCAATTTCAACAAAATTGCATTTAACTCAGCCGTTGTAAAGCTTTTTGTTAACTTTTGGTCAGTCGAAACGGTAATTGGAGCAACGAACGTACCGCCTTTTTTATCAATCTGAATGGTATAAGTCGCAGGAGCATCAAAACCATAATTTGGCTTTTCCCACGAAACAGTCAAGGCATTGGTTGCAGCATTATCTTTCGATAATACAACTGATGATGCTGAAAGTTTAACTGAAGGAACTGCTCCAGCTACGTTCAAAATCGCTTTGTCTTCTTCTTTTTGGCATGAAGAAAACACCAAAAGACTAGCGATGAAGAGTAAATATGTGTTAAATATCTTTTTCATGTTCAAATTTTGTTGTTGGGTTTGGGGTGTGTAAAAAGTATAGAGTTCAACGTTTAAAGCATTTTACATCGAATCATATTCGTTTGAATGTTATTCGATATTTACAAAATGAAGTGTCTTCTTGGAGTTTATACCCGAGCGACGGTCGCTAATAACTGTTTTACTTTTTACACAACCTCAAACATGAGCCTTATAAACTATGTGTACTAGTGGTTAGTGTACTTCTTAATAGTTCGCATTTTGCTTTAAGTTCGGATTGGCTGTTAGGTCAGTCGATGGAATTGGGTAAATTTTCAAGTAGTCGGCTACTGCTTTACCATCTTTTGTACCACCTTTCCAAGGCCATACGTATGTACCAGAAGTATATTTCCCGAAACGGATTAAGTCAGTACGACGAGTTCCTTCCCAGTATAATTCTCTAGCACGTTCGTCCAAGATAAAATCGGTTGTTAAAGCCGAAGCAGCAACATTTCCAGCTGTTGAGCCATACGAACGAGTACGCAATGCGTTTACATATTGCAATGCCAAGGCACGGTCTCCAGCACCACGAGCAGCAGCTTCTGCATAAATCAAGTAGGCATCGCCCAAACGGAACATTGGGTAGTCAGTGTCTGGGTGTGTTAAGTCAGCACCTGCTTTGCCTGTGGAAGAAACGTTTGAATATTTTTTGATAGCATAACCCGATGTAAACTGAGCAATATCTTCAATTTCTAATTTCTGTCCGTCCGAATGGAACATTGCACGGCTATCTGTTTTCCCAGTAGCATCAGCAAATAAGTTCACTAAGTTTTTCGTAGTACGTAAACCTGCCCAAGCACCTGCCACGCCTAAATCAGCCGCATTCATTGTGCCACCAATTTGAGCATGAATTAAGTAGGTCATACCACCCCAGCTTTTTGTATGAACTCCGTCGAAGTTTACCGAGAAGATAATTTCTTTTGATAAGTTATTATCTGCTTTGAACAAGTTGCTATATTTTGCTTCTAAGCTATAACCAGCGTCGATAACTTTTTTCGAATACGTAGCTGCATCTGCATAACGACCTGCTTGTCCAGCCGCTTCCGCATTCAAATATAATTTAGCTAACAACATCCAAGCAGCAGCTTTGTCTGCACGACCGTATTCGTTTTTGCGAGCATCTACTAAATCCGCATCAATCGCTTTCAATTCGCTTTCGATATAAGTAAATAAAGCAGTTGCGTTTGTTTGTTTTGGAAGCGTAGATCCAATCGCATCGTTTTCAGTAACGAAAGGCACATTACCACCAAATAAATCTAAAGCATGCCAGTAGCTTAACGCACGCAAGAAACGAGCTTCTGCACGTAACTGCTTTGTTTCTGTAAGAGTTGCTCCAGTGATACCACGGCTGCTCAATTTTGCATCGCTTGCTTCACGGATAAACTCATTACACGCTGCAATTTGGTAGAATACACGGTTGTAAAGACCTCTTACGAAGGCATTACTCGATGACCATTGCATCAGGTGTAAGTCTGGAAGACCCGCATCACCCCAGCCAATTACGGCTTCGTCGGTTGGTAATTCCTGTAATTGCCAGTATTGACGTAAGTAACTAGAGAAACCTTCGTCGATACCGCCTAAATCGGGTTTCCCGTCAGGCCCTTGTTGACCTGTTACCGCAAGACCTGAGTATAACTTCGCAGCCGCTTGTTTGTAAGCAGCAGGGTCGTTATAAACCGTTGCAGAGGTTACTTCAATAAAAGGAGTTCTATCTAAGTCACTTACGCAAGAGCTGGTAAATAGACTCGCCATTAGTCCTCCGAGAATGGCTATATTTTTATAATTACGAATTTTCATCTGAGTAAAGTAAATCTTAAATGTTGATTATTGAAGCTTATGAGTTAACTGTTTATGAGTGAAAAGATTGCTCGAAAGCAGGTGAATTCCTCTCAAAATCAAGTTCATAAGTAATCATGTAAAATTAGTTGGAACTTAGATTTCTATTGTGCATTAAATCCAAAATCCAACATCTATAATTCAGCATTATTCTTAGAAACCAATGTTTAGTGCTAACGAGTAAGTGCGTGGATTTGGATAAATGTTGTTATCAATTCCCGAACTTGGAATCGTTCCACTTGTAGCTACTTCAGGGTTTAAACCTGTGTATTTAGTTACTGTGAATACGTTTTGAGCCGTTGCATTTAAACGCATATTGATTTTGCTACCGAATACTTGTTTGAAATTGTAACCTACTGTTACGTTTTCCATACGTAAGAAAGAAGCATTCTCAATGTAGTAATCTGAGAAGAATTGATTCTTAGCAAAACCAGTTGTCAAATAGTCTGACGAAATATTACCTAAGAAACCGTTTGCCCCTGTAAGGTTAACCAAAGCACTGTTAGACGCTTTTAAGTTGTTGTACACGTAGTTACCAAGGTTAGCTCTCATTACAAAACCGAAGTTCCAGTCTTGGTAAGTCATTTGTGAGTTTAAGCCCAAGAATACTTTCGCTGCTGGAGATTGGTAACGATAAGCATCGCTCAAGTTAGAAATTCCGTCACCGTTTGTATCTACATATACGCCTTCAATCGCTTTTCCGTTTTCATCATACGCTTGTTTCATTACATAGAATGAATAAGCAGGATAGTTAACGCTGTGGATTTGGATTGTACTACCTACACCACCAGAAATACCACCTACTAATACTCCTTGATAAGCTGGATCTGCATTGTTGGTTAATTTCGTGATTTTGTTTTCGTTATAAGTCGCATTGAATGACACATTCCAGTCAAATTTATCCGTATGAATTGGGTTGTAGTTCAAGGCTAATTCAAGACCTTGATTTTCCATTGAAC
>JBMLRK010000534.1:0-8224 GCA_049241065.1 Spirosomataceae bacterium | reverse complement strand
CCAAATAATAAAGTGCCAATAATCGGCATTTTCCACTTCCCTTGAAAAGCATTTAAAGTGTCTTGAACTGCAAATACATACGAAACAGGACATTTTTTGACATCAGATACCGCTATTGTTTTTTCTATTCTGTTCATAATCAGATTGCTATACTTTTTGATACCGATATACTTTTGTATATTGATATGTTTTATATAGCAAAGTTAAACTACTTTTGTCTCAACAAAAAAACATAAACAATAAAATTTTTAAAGACATGATTTTAGTAACAGGAGCAACAGGAGAATTAGGTGGGTTAGTAGTAGGGAATTTATTGAAGACAGTTTCAGCGAGTGAGATTGCCGTATTGGTGAGAGACGAAGCGAAAGCAGCAGGTTTAAAAGCACAAGGTGTTCAGATTCGTGTGGGTTCTTATACCGATACAGACTCGTTAGCAACGGCTTTGCAAGGAATTGACAAAGTTTTGCTAGTGTCTTCTAATGATTTTAATGATCGTTTTGGACAACATAAAAACGTAGTTGATGCGGCCAAGAATGCAGGAGTAAAACATATTTTTTACACAGGCGTTACGATGCAAGGCATTGAAAATTCAGCGTTGAACCCTCTATTAGCAAGCCACTACGAAACGGAAGATTATATCAAAGCAAGTGGTTTAACTTATACGTTGTTGCAAAATAGTTTATACTTCGAGGTAATTCCAATGTTTGTAGGGGCTAACGTATTAGAAACAGGCGTTTATTTTCCAGCAGGAGAGGGGAAAGTGGCATTTGCTACTCGTGCAGATTTGGCAGAAGTAGCCGCAATTACGCTTACGAGCGAAGGACATGAAAATAAGGTGTATGATTTAGCAGGTTCGACAGCTTATAGTTTTGCGGACGTTGCTGCTGAACTATCAATAGTTGCAGGGAAAGACGTGGCTTACATAAGCCCAGAACCAGCCGATTTTGAAGGATTATTAAAACAATTTGGCTTGCCAGAAGGCATTATTTTTATGTCTTTAGCCTTTGCAGCAGGTATCAAAAATAACGAATTCGATTTGCCTTCGACTACGTTAGAAACCTTATTAGGACGTAAATCGACCGATTTATCTGCATTTATTAAAGCGACTTACGGAGCATAAGCTCACTAAAAAAAGAAGCCCCCAAGGTAAGTTTGTCTTACTTTGAGGGCGTTTTATATTAAGTTGGATAAGCACTCATTAGTTCATAAACCCATGTTGTTTCAGCCAATTACCATAAAGTTCATACCATGAATCGACGGGAAGATTTTGTTTACGCATTCCAAAACCATGTCCGCCTTTTTCAAAAATATGAAGTTCCGCTGCCTGTTTGGCATCAAACCATTTTTTGTAAATATTGATACTCATTGGCATCATACCCAGTTGGTCATCTCCAGCCACAACCACAAAAATAGGGGTTGCTACAGTCGGTATCGTTGAGCCAATAACCGCTGGTTCGTAAGCATAAATTGGAGCGACAAAATTGGGACGATTTTCGTCCGTAGCATTATAAACCACTGACATCGTAACGGTTCCTCCAGCCGAAAAGCCCATAAACCCAATTTTTTGAGGGTCAATATTCAAGTCTTTTGCGTGTGTTCTTACGTACTTTACGGCAGTTAAACCGTCGGTCATTGCTAAGGGAACAATGGGCGCATTTTCTTCGTCTAGGGCTTTAAAATTCCCCATTTTACTTATCGTTTCTTTCACAGGGTCGTCCGTCACGCAGTGTGCAAGACGATACTTCAATACAAAAGCTGCAATTCCTTTACTATTCAACCATGCTGCAACATCTGTTCCTTCGCTATTGATACTTAGGGTATGAAAAGCTCCGCCTGGGGCAATAACTACTGCCGTTCCATTTGCTTTATCTTTCGGTGGTAAATACGCTGTAATAGTAGGCTCAGAAACATTGTAAACGACAGGTGTTTTAAACATGTTGTTATCACTTGTTTGTTCCGTCCATGTCCAATTTTCTGAGCCTTTGGCTTTGCCCTCATAGAGTTTAATCACTTGTTGGGCAAAGGTAAACTGGCTCATTAAAACTAACGCTAAGAGACCTTTGATTTTCATTTTTATAATTTTATTGTTTTTTGGATAATAAACGAAAGGGTACTTTATCATTAAGCTGACGATTTACAGTTTTCTGTAATCGTTTTCATAATATGCTGTGTTTGTTGTAATTGAGCTTCACTGATTTCCTTTAGAGCGTCTTCTCGAAAAGTTTGAATGAAATCTTTCAACTGTTCAACTGTATGAATGCCATGTTCGGTAATAGATAGCAAAATCATTCGACGGTTATACGGATGTTCGTTTCGACTTATATAACCATTCTGAACCAATAACTCAATGATTCTGGTGATGGACGCTTTATCCTTAAAGACTCGTTCTGCAATTTCTGTTTGTGTAATTTCTGGAAAATCAATAATGGTGTTTAGTACTAACCATTGGTCTATGGTAATATCAAATCCCTTTTTTTTTATTTGGGATTGAACATATTGTCGATAGAATTTTACGGCTTTTTCTAGCGTATAGAAAAAAGAATCGTTCAGTTTTTCCATATCCAAAAGTAAAAAAATATTATTGATATATCAACTAAAATAGTATTATTTTTTTATAAAATTTAATTATTGATTGATTTTTCTTAGTTTTTTGACTAAAATTGTTTATTTCAATCAAGATATTAATCCAAACGGGTAAACGAGTTTTAACTCATTTGGACTACTATCTTGATTGAAACGGGCTAAAACCCATTTACCCGTATTAAAACTACTAAGATTTTGAACTTTTAGATTTTCTTACGTTGTTTGTACTATAAACGATTGAACATTACTAGCGACATCAGGCAGGGCTTGATTGTTGAGATACCAACTAAGAAATCATGCAAGTAGAATTAGTAAGAGTAGATGATGCTTTTCATTTTGAGGCATCGGGGATGTCGGGTGTACCAGTACACATTGATGCCGCAGAAAATATTGGTGGGGCTAATGCAGGAGCAAGACCCATGGAGTTGTTGTTGATGGGTTTGGGTGGTTGCTCTGCCATTGACGTAATCTTGATTATGAAGAAACAACGTCAACGAGTGGACGATTTGAAAATTTCTGTTTCGGGCGAGCGTGTGAAAATTGAAGGAACAGAAATGACTCCGTTCCGTAAAATTAATGTACACTTCAAATTTAAAGGAAACATCAGCGAATCTAAGGCTCAGAAAGCCATTGAAATGTCGATGGAAAAATACTGTTCAGCAACGGCTCAATTTTCAGATTCTGCTGAAATTACGCATACCTACGAAATAGAATTTGTGGATTAGCGTTATATTATAGAATGATTTAGCGAATAATAATTTAGCGATTATCGGAAACGTCATTCATTATCCATTATTCTAGGAACATTTATTAGATTAAAAAATAACAATACCATGAAAAAGGCAATTTTAGGAATTTCGTTAGTGGCTTTAGTAGCTACATTAACATTTGCTCAGGACAAAGACAAAGGTCATGCTTGTTGCAAAGACAAGAGTTCAGCAAAATGTGAGAAAAAAGAGAAATCGGCATGTTGCAAAGACAAAGCAAAAGCTGATAAGAAGGAAGTGAAATAAGCTTTTAACAAGAATGTTGTCTTTATTCTGATTTACGAATAAAATCAAGTACAGAACTAGTTCTCGACCAACAATTCCACTTAGCGGGTGAATTTATTCACTCGTGTCGAGAAAGTTTAAATAGCTTCTGAGTTATCATTCTCAAAATCCTGCAAGATTTTCGTAATTTTGCAGGATTATTTTTTATATCGACTTTAGTAAATCGTTGAATGTTCATTTCAACATTACTCATTAAACATTAACTAGTACTCATGCAGCAATATCACGATTTATTACAACATATTTTAGACAATGGAACCGTAAAGACGGATCGTACAGGGACTGGTACAAAAAGTGTTTTTGGTTATCAAATGCGATTTGATTTACAAAAGGGCTTTCCGATGGTGACTACTAAAAAGGTACACTTAAAGTCGATTGTCCACGAATTGCTTTGGTTTATTAAAGGCGAAACAAATATCCAGTATTTAACGGATAATGGCGTTTCTATCTGGAACGAATGGGCTGATGAAAACGGTGATTTAGGCCCTGTTTATGGGAAACAGTGGAGAAGTTGGGCAACGCCAACGGGTCAAGTGATTGACCAATTGAAAGAGGTGATTGAAACCTTGAAAAAAAGCCCTGATTCTCGTAGAATCATTATCAGTGCATGGAATGTCGGTGAGCTTTCAGAGATGGCTTTGATGCCTTGTCATGCCTTATTTCAGTTTTATGTGGCAGATAATAAATTATCATGTCAACTTTATCAACGTAGTGCTGATGTCTTTTTGGGTGTTCCCTTCAATATTGCTTCGTATGCTTTATTGACAATGATGGTTGCTCAGGTTTGTGGTTTTGAGTTAGGTGATTTTATTTGGACAGGTGGCGATACCCACATTTATTCAAATCATTTTGAGCAAGTTGCTACTCAGTTAGCCCGTGAACCGAGAGCATTACCAACCATGACGATTAATCCAGCCGTAAAAGATATTTTCTCCTTTACGTTTGATGATTTTAAACTAGAAAATTATAATCCATACCCAGGGATTAAAGCACCCGTTGCAGTATAGTTCATAATGAAGCCATTTCACTTAGCGAGTGAATAAATTCACCCTCTAAGTGGAATAGTTGGTCAGAAATTAGCGATATTATTGATTTTAACACACGGGTTTTTCCATGAAAAAGGCTAAGTCGTATTAGCAACTTGGTCTTATTTTATAAAATAAGTTCCTAATTTCAAAAACATAATTACCTGTCTATTTCGTTATCTTCTTTGTATAAAAGGATTAAGAATACGACCCATGAAGACATTATATTTGCTAATTACCTTATTTACAAGTTTGGTAAATCTTCCCCATAATCATTATGAACTTTCTGCTGAGGCTTTTTTTGAACTCTCAGAGGTAAACCAACCCATTGATGTGTTACATCCCGACTATCGCTTATTGGATGCCGCACTTTTTCATCAGACCAATCTCGAACGCCAAAAGCAAGGCTTGCCCTTACTTATTTTTCATAGTGGCTTGTACAAAGCCTCTGTACAGCACACCGAAGCGATGGTTCGGTTGAAGTTTTTTGCTCATGACAATCCTTACGACGTTGAACATCAAACGATGGTCAATCGAATCGAACGGTATGCCAGTGAGATACGGTCTATGGGAGAAAATATCGAAGAACGGTTCATACTAGACCCAGAGAAATCCTACTGTGTAGAACGCAAACAAACTAATGAGTATCGCTATTATGATTGTGATACCTACAAGACAATTCCCATGTTAACCTATAGGCAATTTGCAAAAGCGTGCTTAAAAGTTTGGATGAATTCCCCTGGACATCGTCATAATATTTTGAGTCGAGGCTTTCGTTATTTGTCCTGTGCAGGCAGAGTTATACCTCGTCCTTTTTCCACATCTTCTGGCCCGTCTGCCCGTCTGACACAAGATTTTGGAGGGAATTAGAATAATGAATCCCACTTGAACATTCGTTTGAGCAACATACACTTCGATAAAATACCCTGATTGATTTGGTTAATTTTCCAAAGTACTTGCACTATTTTAAGTATCTTTTAGTTTATCTTTGCGAGATAGCGTTCTATTTTCGATTAAATTAGGTGTATTGTTTGCCTTTTCGTAAGATAAATCCTTCGTTTAACGAAGACAAAATATATAATTATTAAAAAATATACGATATGATAGTATCAAATTCTACTATTATATCTTGAAAATCCATGATTTAGGAATGAAATTAACATTTTGGGGAGCAGCGAGGCAGGTTACGGGAAGTATGTATTTGCTGGAATTAGACGATGAATATCGTATTTTGATTGATTGTGGGGCAGATATGGAACGTGAGATTGACTATGCACAAGCTCCTGTAACGACAAAAGCATTTTTCCCGTTTGAAGCATCTCAAGTTAACCTTGTTTTACTTACTCATGCACATATAGATCATTCAGGGAATATACCTATGTTGTATCGTGAGGGGTATGAAGGGCAGGTTTTATGTACTGCTCCGACACACGAGTTGAGTAATTTATTGCTAAACGATGCGGCAAGTTTAAATTTGAGAAAGCTAAAACAGGCAGAAGGAGATAGCAAGAAGAAGAAAAAGAAAATGGATAGGCTCATCATTCGTGGTGACTTATTCTTACAAAAAGACGTAGAAGATACCATGCAAAACTTTGTGACGATTCAGTTTAATCGTCGCTTTAAAGTTTCAGATACTGCATGGGTAACATTTATTCCTGCGGGACATTTATTGGGTGCTGCTCATGTAATTGTGGAAGTGCTGGAAAATGGAGTAATGAAGAGTATTTGTTTCTCTGGTGATATTGGACGTAAAGATTATCCTTTGCACATTGATCCTGCTAGTACGATTCCTCCAGTAGATTATCTGTTATGCGAAAGTACGTATGGAGCAAGGTTACATGAAGACCATGTAACTCCAGAAGATGCCCTTGAGCGTGTTATCAAACGAGTATGTATTGATATGCCAGGGCGTTTGATTATTCCTGCTTTCTCGGTAGGTAGAACACAGGCGTTACTTTATACATTGAATCGCTTATATTCTGAACGTGGTTTAAAACCCATCAAAGTATTTAGTGATAGTCCATTGGCTTATGCTTCAACGAAGGTGTATCAAAAATATCTGTCACACCTAAATCCAAGTGCAAGAGCTTTTAATGAAGAGAACGATTCATTATTTGACTTTGATAACTTACAATACGTGCAGTCAGAAAAAGCAAGCAAGGCGATTTCGAACTATACTGAACCTTGTATTATTATTTCGGCATCAGGGATGGTATCGGGTGGTCGTGTGGAGCAACACGTAGCGGCTAATATTACTAATACGTATTGTACAATTTTGTTGGTAGGTTATGCCTCAGAAGGAACACTCGGTTGGCGATTAATGAACGGACAGAAGACCTTGAGGATTAAAGATAAAGATTTTCCTGTGTTAGCAAATGTCGAAAAAATTGACGTTTTCAGTGGACATGGAGATCAAAATGACTTACTTTCTTTTGTAAAAAAACAACCTAAAGAACGTTTGAAGAAGGTATTCTTAGTACACGGTGAAGAATCGAGTATGGAAGTTTTCAAAGAGTTACTAGGAAAAGAAGGCTATCCAAACGTTGAATTACCTGAGAAAGGACAGACGTTTGAACTTTAAGGAAACACAATTATTTAATGATAATGAAAATAGATGATTCGCAAGAATTGTCTATTTTTGTATATAATGATTTGGTAATTAGTTCGGTGCCCTTTTTTAAAACAAAAAAATAGTTAGATGAAAGCACGGTTTGTAAATCCATTTACCGATTTTGGCTTTAAGAAGCTCTTTGGAGAAGAAGCAAGCAAGCAATTGCTGATAGACTTCTTGAATAGTTTATTGCCCGAAAAAAATGATATTGTAGATTTAGTATTTAAAAATGGGGAACATTTAGGGCAAACACAAGCCGATCGAAAAGCCATTTATGATATTTACTGTGAGACGAAAGCTGGTGAAAAGTTTATCGTAGAATTACAAAAGGCAAAACAAAATTATTTTAAAGATAGAACTATTTATTATTCTACCTTTCCGATTCAAGAACAAGCAGAGAAGGGAGAGTGGAATTATAAATTAAAGGCAGTCTATTGTATAGGTTTGTTGGATTTTAGATTTGATGATTATGATACCGAGTTGGAGAAAAGTGAAGTGATTCATATTGTAGAGCTAAAAAATCAACATAATCGGACTTTTTACGATAAGTTAAAATATGTCTATTTAGAAATGCCTAATTTCAAAAAGAAAGAGAATGAGCTTGTTACGAGGTTAGATAAATGGTTGTTTTTTATCAGTAATTTAGAGGATATCCAACAAATACCCGCCATTTTCAAAGAAGAGAAAATATTTGAAGCAGCTTTTGAGAAAGCTGAATTAGCTAAACTTAGTAAGGTTGAACGTCAAAATTACGAAAATAGCCTGAAGTCTTATCGAGACTTGAAAGGAGTAATTGATACAGCTTTTGATGAAGGGAAAATAGAAGGAAAGATGGAGGAGAAATACGAAGTCTTAGCTAAAGGTCTTTCACTGGGACTTTCTGTGGCTGATTTAGCTAGGCTCACGGGCTTGTCAGAAGAGCAAGTTGTGGGATATGTAAATCAACAAAAAGC
>JBMLRK010000533.1:0-4194 GCA_049241065.1 Spirosomataceae bacterium | reverse complement strand
TTTTGACGATGGGCTAACACCCATCGCTAAGATATATCGCCCTTTCAGGGCTAAGCCCTAGGTCTCGAAATTTAAATTTACCAAACGTTTCTCAATCCTTCGTACGCTACTAATTACGCATTCATCATTACGCACTACGCATTATCCATTACGCATTAAAAACTTCTTTCGCTGGCAAAATCAACATGGGAATTGTTAGGGTCTGAATGAAATGTTTTGTTACGCTGTGGTGTAACATTCGTTCTAAAAACCCACGTTCTTTCATCGCAAAAATTAATAAGTCAGGTTTGTGTTGCTTCACAAAATGTTCAATTCCCTCTTCAATTCCTTCGGCAAGATAGAGTTTTGTCGCCAATCCTTCTTCCTTAAATTCCTCCTCTAAGTGCTTAGTTACCTCACGGTCATTACTCAAATAAGGTTCATACAAGGTATGTACGTGCAGTAATTCGGGAGTTGCTTTCAAAATATGAGCTAAATCAATCACTTTTCTTGCTACCATCACTTCGTCTTTCTTAAAGTCAGCTGCATATACAATTTGCTTAATTTCATGCAACTCCGTTTGTTCTGGAATCACAAAAATTGGGCAAGTCGAATTCTGAGCAACATGATAGGCATTTGACCCCATCAAACGCTCCATCGTTGTATGACGACCTCTTGTTCCCATCACCACAAAAACAGCTTCCTCATCTTCGTTATCAGCCATTTCGAACATCACATCCGTAATGTTGCCGTATGCCGAAAAGGTATCAACCTCCACTCCTTCTATTTTCACCTGAGCTTCAAGAGCGGCTAATTGTTTTTCGCTTTCTTCCCGAGCAACCTCCACTTGCCCCTGAATGACAGAAGCTGCTTCATACGTGAAAGCCGTTTCTATTTGATAGGCATGAACAAGTTTTATTTTTAAATCCAGGGTTTTTGCTAAACTCACAGCAAAATCGGTGGCTTTCTTCGCCACAGCACTAAAATCGGTTGGAACAAGAATCGTATTCATGGCTTTTGTTGTTTATTTTACGATATAAATATCCCAATGATAGCCCACAAAAAATATGACCTTTGTCATACAAAATACTGATTACCAAAAACTTAAACATTTTCAACAAAACTAATAAAAGTCACTTTTAAAACCAGTTATCGTCATGCGTTAGCCCCGTAGAAGCAAGTAATTTCGGGTGTCAATTAAACGAAAAACTTATTATGAAAACGATCATGTACAGCGTAAAAGGATTCGAAGAATCTTATTTACTACTCGCAAATCATAACCGCCATGAGCTAACCCTCACGAACAAACCTCTCAATCTTGAAACAGCTTCTATGGCGGCAGGTAATGAGGCAGTTGCTGTATTTACGAACGATGATGCAAGCGAACCTGTCCTTCAAAAATTGAAAGGAATGGGCGTTAACTATATCACCACCCGATCGGTTGGTACAGACCACATCAATTTGGAGGCTGCTAAAAAATTAGAAATGTCCGTTGCCAACGTACCAGAGTACTCTCCCTATTCAGTAGCTGAACACGCCGTTACACTCATGTTGGGCTTGAATCGCAAATTGATTTTGGCAGATAAAAAGTCGCACGCTTACCAATTTGAACTTTCTTCATTAATTGGTTTTGATATGCACGGCAAAACCGTCGGAATCATTGGTTTGGGAACAATTGGCTCTGTGGTAGCGGATATTCTTCACGGATTTGGTTGTCGTATTTTGGTTTACGACATCGTCGAAAACAAAGCTCATGCCAAACAGCACCATTTCACCTACGCAACGCTAGATGAAGTGTATGCTCAGTCCGACATCATTACCTTACATTTGCCACTTACTCCGCAAACGAAGCATTTAATCAATGAGGCAAGCATTGCAAAAATGAAAAAAGGAGTCATGATTATCAACACGAGCCGTGGCCCTATCATTGATACCCACGCTCTGATGGATGGTTTACGGAGCGGTCAAATAGGTTCGGCAGGACTGGATGTTTATGAATTTGAAAAAGGGATTTTCTTCAAAAATCATTATTCGTCAGAAGGAAAAGATGAATTATTGTTAAATCTTATGAACTTCGATAATGTCATAGTTACGGGGCATCAGGCTTTTTTAACCCAAGAAGCACTAAAAAATATTGCGGATACAACCATTGAAAACCTGAATGAATGGGAAACGCCCATTTGCGAAGATTGCAATGCAACCATCGGTAAACGCAACACCCTCGAAGAAATTAATCATTAAGAAGCAGTCGTCTTCAACTATCCAAAAGTAAAGCTCCCTTTATTACCCTCCCCCTTCCAACAGTTCTGAGGATTATGCTTTCCTCAGAACTTTTTTATTGATTAAAGAAGAATTTATAGGCTTGTTTTTACAAAGCTATTCATGCTTGTTTAAGATTATTCCTATCTTTGTGTAGATACGAAAAACCTGTCCTAGGTTTCTTTAATTATCCGCATACCCCGAAATTAGAAAGATGAAGATAAGTGCAAATAGCGACAAAGTAAAAGTGATTTTTGGTTTAAAAATCAGACAACTTCGTTTTGATAAAAAATTATCCCTAAGTGAAGTTTCCGAAAAATCAGGACTCTCAATTTCTTATTTAAACGAGATTGAAAAAGGGAAAAAATATCCCAAGACTGAGAAAATCATGGCCTTGTCTGAAGCACTAGAGATTGATTATGATTCGCTCGTTTCATTGAGACTAAGTAAGAAATTAGAACCCATTTCTGATTTCTTGAATTCTAATATTTTAACCCAATTACCCCTAGAAATTTTTGGCGTTGACCCTGCCGATTTTATTTCCTTAATGTCGGAAGCTCCTGCCAAAATTTCAGCATTTATTAGCACAATTACCCAAATTAGCCGTCATTACGATATTGATATACAGAAGTTTTACTTTTCTGTTTTGCGTTCTTACAAGGAAATGTACGACAACTATTTTCCCGAAATAGAAGCTGCTGCTCAAGAATTTAGAAAAGTATATGGCATTGCCAATGTTACCTCTCCCAATGCCAGTTTGTTAGGCGAGTTGCTCGTTAAAGAGTTTGGGTATAGCATCGAAACCTTCACGAAAGACAGTCACCCAGATTTATTTGCGGTACGTTCATTTTACAACGTAAAAAGCAATAAGCTATTTGTTAACAGCGATTTAAGTCCAGAGCAATTAGCCTTCACTTATGCCCGTGAATTGGGTTATCAGTTCTTAAAAATCAAAAAAAGAATCTGCATTTCATCGGCTTTAGAAGTGAAGTCTTTTGAAGAAGTATTAAATAATTTCAGAGCGTCGTATTTTGCAGGAGCAATTTTGATTAACAAAGATATTCTGATTGACCGTTTGACCTATTTCTTCGCTAATCCGAAGTGGGACGGCAATATGCTCATCAGCATTATGAAGTTGTTCAATGCCACTACGGAGGTATTCATGCAACGCTTAACCAACCTGATTACCAGTCATTTCAAGATAAATAACCTATTTTTTATTCGCTTTAATAATGAAGTAGATAAAGATACTTTTGTCTTAACCAAAGAAATGCACTTATCTCGTTTGCACAATCCGCACGGCAATGTGTTGAGAGAACATTATTGTCGTCGTTGGGTGTCGTTAACGATTTTAAAGGACTTAGAAAAAATTCAGAAAGAAACGCCAGAGGTGTCAAGAAACCTATTGTGCAAGGCTCAAATATCGGAGTATCAAAATACCAATAGTCGTTATCTCGTCATTTCTATTGCCAAACCATCGCCTCCTCAAAAAGATACCAACGCCAGTATCAGTATCGGTTTTGGCATTGACGATAACTTAAAAAGCATTGTTAATTTCTTGAACGACCCAAGTTTAATTCATAATAAAGTAAACGAAACCTGCGAACGTTGCGGTATTATGGATTGTACCTCAAGAGCCAGCGAACCAACAGTACTGACAAAACTAGAACGCATGGATCGAATCAAAACAACGATTGATGCCATGAATTAATCGTATTCCGTCCTTCACCCTGACAGCGGTCAACGACCCCGTCAGCGGTGAAGGACGGAATATGATTTTCTGCTGTTGGTTATGTCTCCATAAATAACTCGAAAATATCTGTGGAACATTGATAACGGCAGAAGAAAAGATAATTCATTAGAACTTTGGATTCCACCCTGACAGGGTCGTTGACCGCTGTCAGGGTGGAGAACTTCCAACGATAGAAGATTCAATAGTACTTACCTCTTCAAATG
>JBMLRK010000532.1:11774-13428 GCA_049241065.1 Spirosomataceae bacterium | reverse complement strand
CCCTTTTTGTGTTTCAAGAAAATAGCAAGGAGTAGTAAATAAGGTAAATATTTTCTTTAAAAAACAACAAATGATTGATATTGCCTATTTTTAGGATTAAATTACCTATGTTTAGTACTAAAAAATCATTGAAATTTGTTATTATTTAAACCCTTGATAATCTCCTAGCTAAATTTCCTGATGAAAAATAACATGTACAAGGCATGGTATGCAGTCTTTATTCTGACGCTCGCCAATATTTCGTCCTTCATAGATAGGCAAGTCCTTAGCTTATTGGTAAAGCCTATTAAGCGGGATTTACATTTGAGCGATACCCAAATGAGTTTACTCATGGGTTTAAGTTTTGCCTTATTTTATACCCTTTTTGGAGCTATGATTGGTCGTTTGGCAGACCGAAAAAATAGAAGAAATATCATTATTATCGGAATCTCTATTTGGTCGATGATGACTGGTTTGTGTGCGGGGGTTGTCAATTACGGACAATTCTTTTTAGCAAGAATGGGCGTAGGAGTGGGAGAATCCACGTTATCACCTTCCGCTTATTCGATGATTGCCGATTTATTCCCGAAAAAACGCTTGGCAACAGCAATGAGTGTTTTCTCTTTAGGGGTTTTTCTAGGGTCAGGTTTAGCTATTCTAATTGGGGCAGGTATCGTTGCAAAATTGCCAACAGAAGGCATGGTGACCGTTCCGTTTTTTGGAGAAATTTTCCCGTGGCAATTAATTTTCTTATACGTGGGTTTACCAGGTTTGTTGGTAGCTCTCCTACTATTTACCATCAAAGAACCGAGTAGAACCAATACCCTACAAAAAGATGGTGAAGACGTTAAATTAACGCTCCGTGAGTCGGTACAAATTATTTTTAAATATCCCAAAGCGTATCTATTAATGTGTTTTGCTTCGGCAGCTACAGCCTTGGTCAACTACGGTTGCAATGCGTGGATTCCGACTTTTGTGAGCCGAACCTATGGCTGGGAAACGCCCAGAGCGGGCTTTTTCTATGGCTGCGTGTTGGTATGTTCTTCGGTATCGGGCGTGCTTTTTGGAGGTTGGTATGCAGACCGTTTGGTGAAAAAAGGAGTAACCGACGGGCGTTTACGGATTGGCGTTTGGGCAGGTATTATTTGTATGGTATCGGCTGGGTTACCTTTGTTACCTAAAGCAGAATGGGCTTTATTAGCCGTCTTTGTACCAAGTTTTGTACTGTCTGCCCCATTTGGAGCGGTTACGGCTGCCATCCAAGAAATTATGCCTAATCAGGTAAGAGCCTTGGCTTCTTCTATCTTTTTATTCTTCCTAAATCTTATTGGTATCGGACTAGGGCCTACGATTGTAGCCTTGTTTACCGATTATGTATTTAAGGATGAATCCATGATTCGTTATTCTATCGTAATGCTCTATCTCATAGGAGGTTTATTTACGTTTCTTCTTACATTTTTAGCCCTAAAACCTTATCGTGAGGTCATCGAAAAACAACAACAATAGTTATGTCAAACTTAATTGAAACAAGTATTCAAGACCAATTTTTATTGGTTAAATTAAATCGTCCCGAAAAACGAAACGCTCTGAACGACGAATTGGTTTTGGCGATTGAAGCCATTTTTACCAACCCTTCTCCAGAAGTTAAATGTGCTATTATTTATGGCGAAGGACA
>JBMLRK010000532.1:0-11674 GCA_049241065.1 Spirosomataceae bacterium | reverse complement strand
TTTTTGGAAGGAAAAGCAAAGAAAGTGGGTCAATGAATAGGACAGAAACCATGCACACGAACAGCACATTTGGCCCAACAGCTACGCTAAAAAGCGTATTGCCTAATGGAAGTATCCATGTTAAAAATAAAGAAGCGTTAGCCGAATATCCTGAGCGAATAACGGATAAATTAAGCTATTGGGCTGACAAACAGGCTGATAAAACGTTTCTTGCTAGAAGAGATATGCAGGGGAATTGGCAAGAGCTTTCTTATGGAACAACCTTACAACAAGTAGAATCCATTGCTCAAGCATTGTTGAACATTGGCTTTGCAGAAGGGGAGAGTATTGCCATTCTTTCAGAAAATAGCCTTGAACACGCCTTGTTATCCTTGGCTGCTTTGCATATCGGCATTCCTTACACGCCCATTTCGTCGCCCTATTCGTTGGTATCGGATGATTTTGGCAAGCTCAAACATTGTTTGGACTTAATGACTCCAAAAGTCATTTTTGCTCAGGATGCTCGTCAGTACGCAAAGGCGTTAACGTTCACTAAGTCGCTTTATCCAGAGGCTATCATTATTACGGTAGAAGGAACGTTTGACCATTCTTTTGATGCCTTGTTAGCGGCTGAACCAACAGATGAAGTAACCCTTGCTCACCAAGCAGTTACGGGTGAAACGATAGCCAAAATTTTGTTTACCTCTGGGTCAACAGGCTTACCGAAAGGGGTTATCAATACCCATCGGATGTGGTGCGTTAATTTACAGCAAATCACACAAGCTTTTCCATTTATGGCAAGTACACCACCCGTTTTTGTGGATTGGTTGCCGTGGAATCATACCTTCGGAGGAAATCATAATATTGGCTTAGTGCTTTATAATGGAGGTACTTTTTATATCGACGATGGTAAACCTACTTCTAAAGGCATTGAAGTAACGGTGCAAAACCTCCGAGAAATTTCTCCAACGGCTTATTTTAATGTACCTAAAGGCTTTGAAATGTTGGTGTCTTATTTAGAAAAAGAACCTGTTTTAAGAGAAACGTTCTTCAAAAACTTAACCATGTTTTTCTATGCAGGAGCTAGTTTAGCTCAACCGATATGGAATCGCTTAGAAGAACTAGCCATGGAAACGATTGGGCGTAATGTGCCTATTATCACAGGTTTAGGTTGTACAGAATCGGGACCTTCTGCTCTTTTTGCCAATTGGGAAGGTTCTTTTTCGGGTTTATTGGGTGTGCCTGTTGCAGGAATGGACGTAAAACTAGTTCCCGATGGCGATAAGTTAGAAATTCGTTACAAAGCTCCCAACGTGACCAAAGGGTATTGGAGAAATGAGGAAGCAACGCAAAAGGCTTTCGACGAAGAAGGGTATTACAGAACAGGAGATGCGGTTCGATTTTTGGACGAAGAAAACCCTGATAAAGGTCTGGTTTTTGATGGAAGAATTGCCGAAGATTTTAAATTATCCACAGGCACATGGGTTAATGTGGGAATCTTGAAAGCAAAAGTCTTGGCAGCAGGTTCGCCCATTGTGCAAGATGTTGTGATTGCTGGGCTTGACCGTGAATACATTGGGGCAATTCTCTTTCTGAATCCAGAAGCGTGTAAAAAGAAGGCAAATCTATCGCCTGAGACAAACAATGAGGAGGCTTTTTTACACGAAAGTATTCAAGAATTTGTAGAACAATTATTAAAAACCTTGGGTGAATCAGCCACAGGAAGTGCTACTCGAATTGCCAAAGCAGTGGTTGCGATTGAGCCTCCTTCAATTGATTTAGGAGAAATAACCGATAAAGGTTCGTTGAACCAGCGAGCAGTTTTGAAACACCGTGCGACTTTAGTAGAGCAATTGTATACCTAGGGTCAACGGGTCAACGAGTTTTAACTCGTTTCGCAGTCGTTAATGTTTTTTAAACCGTTACTAAGGCACAACTAGATTTATATTCAACCGCTGACAGGGCTAAAAAGCCGCTGTCAGGGTTGAATATAAATCAACTATTCAAAATACCAAAACTCATCATTTCATAAAATGAATATTCAAGGTAAAACTTTTTTAATCACGGGAGGTGCTTCTGGTTTAGGACTGGCAACGGCTCAATTGTTGATTGAACACGGAGCAAATACCATAATTGTCGATATAAACGAAGAAGCAGGGCAACAGGCGGTTGTACAGTTGGGAGAAAATTCCCTTTTCGTAAAAGCCGATGTGGCAAACGAAGAGCAAATTCAAAATGCTGTGGATAAAGGTTTGGCAACGTTTGGCGGTTTGCACGGAGTTGCCAACTGTGCGGGAGTAGGGCCTGCTCAACGGGTCGTAGGTAAAAATGGCCCATATTCGTTGGACTTCTTCAACAAGGTAGTGAGCATTAATTTAGTCGGAACGTTTAACGTGATTCGTTTGGTAGCGAATGTCATGCAACATAACTCCCCTGATGAAAATGGCGAACGAGGCATCGTAATTAACACCGCTTCGGTGGCTGCTTTTGACGGTCAACTAGGACAAGCAGCTTATGCGGCATCAAAAGGCGGTATTGTATCCATGACCTTGCCCATTGCTAGAGAGTTTGCTCGCATGGGAATTCGGGTAATGACCATTGCCCCAGGGATTTTTGAAACCCCATTACTGGCCAATTTATCAGCCGAAGCACAAGAATCGCTGAGTAAGCAAATTCCTTTTCCTTCTCGTTTTGGGAAAGCTACAGAATATGCTTCCTTGGTAAAACATATCGTCGAAAACCCCATGTTAAATGGTGAGGTCATTCGTTTGGATGGAGCCATACGAATGGGAACAAAGTAGAAACGGAATCAAACTGAATGATGGAGGAAATGATAAAAAAGAAATCTGAAAAAGTACTAAATCTTAGTCCTTTTCAATTCGATGAACACTTTTTTATTCCAAGTTGGAGACCAACGGTGTATGGTTTTTATAGTCGCTTTCACATCGAGCGTGTGGAGCGGTATAAAACGCATTTGTCACTGCCTTTGGCTCCGCATCGTCGTTCGGTTTACGTTTTTTTCTACCTTAAAACTGGGCTAGCTATCCGTACCAAAGGACTGAGTCGTTATGAAATAAAGGCAGGACAATTCTTTTTTCTGCCTTCTCAACAAATTACCTCAGTAGAGTGTATTAGCGAAGATGCCACAGGATTTTACTGTCACTTTCAGCCTGAAATATTTTTGAAACATCCACTCAAAGTAGAGATTGATAAAGAGTTTCCTTTTTTTCAATTACGAACAGAACCTGTCGTGACGGTAAACGAGTTCGAACGGATTGAACAGTTGATGGATATTTTAGAACAAGAATATTGTTTGAGCCTTCCTGAACGATTTGATTTAGTGCCTCTTTATTTAACTGCTTTGTTATCAGAGGTTAAGCACTTGACATTGACCTCCGAGCAAGCTAATCAAAGTGCGTCTTCCAATATTACACAACGCTATAAAAATGCCCTGTCAGAGTTCATTTATAAGAAAAAAACAGTAGCTGAGTTTGCCGAATATTTAGCTATATCCCCGAATCATTTGCATAAATGTGTAAAAGCAACTACGGGAAAAACAGCTCACGATTTATTAAATGAGATGCGAATTTTGGAAGCCAAGGTGTTATTAAAACAGACAAATTTGAGCGTAGGAGAAATTGCCTTTAAGATTGGACAACTCGAATCAAGTGATTTTAGCCGTCTCTTCAAAAAGAGTACAACCTATACGCCAAATCAATACCGACGGATTTCAATGGATTGATATTGGTTTAACTATTTACTAGTATTTTTACTTTTAGAATTGTCAATAACAACTTGTTCTTTAATCATTAATTAACGTATGAAAAAGCTTCTTTTTTTACTCTTATTTTCAGCTACTTTGGTTGCTCAAACGCCCGAAGCTCCTGCTTTGGAATTTGTCTGTTCGTTAAAAGTAACGCTTGATAAGCCGCTTGTTGTTGGTGAAACGAATCATGGAACAAGACGAATTATTCCAATTACAGGGGGGACTTTTGAAGGACCAACCATGAAAGGGGAAGTCTTGAATGGGGGAGCAGACTGGCAAGTGATTTCTTCGGATAAAAGCAAAACAGAATTAGAAGCACTCTATCAGATTAAAACGGACGACGGAGTCGTGATTTTTATTAGAAATACAGGGCTGCGTGTAGCAAGTGCCGAAGTAACTCAACGCCTTGCGAAAGGAGAAACCGTTGGGGCGAATGAATACTATTTTAGAGCTGCACCCAAGTTTGAAGCTCCTCGAAATACCAAGTATGCTTGGCTCAACGATGCCATTTTTGTCTGCAAAGGCATCCGAATGCCCGATTATGTATTACTCCAAGTCTGGAAAGTGTTGTAAAGGGGAAATGGGTCAACGGGTTTTAACCCGTTGAGTAAGTAATATACTTTTAAATGGGTTTAAATAGCTGATTAATAGTGAATTATTGTTTTGAACGGGTTTGGGCCCGTTAACCCATAACTAGATATTTTTACGAAATAAATTGAAGATAAAATGAAAAAACTATTGATTCTTTTGTTGATGTGTTCAGCAAATTTGTTTGCTCAAAGTATCGCTAAAATAGATACAGGAGCAATTAATGGGGCGGCTTATCGCATTGTTTTTCCTCCAAATTGGAAAGGAAAATTGGTCATGTACGCTCATGGCTATGAATTCATGGGAGCAAAACCTTTGCAAAGTCGTAATCCAGAATGGCTAAAGCGAATGACTCCCTTTTTGGAAAGAGGTTTTGCCGTAGCAGCTTCTGATTATGCCATTCAAGGCTTTGCCCTTCCGCAAGGAGTGGACGATACGGAAGCCTTACGAACACATTTCGTAAAACAATACGGACAACCCGACTCTACTTTTATGGTGGGGCATTCGATGGGAGGAGGTATTACTTTAGCAACAATTGAAAACTTTGGGAACAATTACGTAGGTGGTTTACCGATGTGCCCCTTAGCGAGTCGTCCTTACTTACAATGCCGTAAAGAGTTTGATATTTATGCGACTTTCAATGGCTTATTCCCTGGTATTGTTCCTTCGTTGAAAGAGATATTTGATCCAAGCAAACCTTTTCAAGCACAAGACCCACGCAAAATTGTAATGAGAGCGAAGGAAATTAAAGCGGCTATTTTTGCCAAAGACTCCGTACTTGCTCTGGCTTTTGCCAAACGTTTTGATTTGAAAATGGACGACTTACCCATGTCTTTATTCTTTAATGAAAACGTGTTGAGAGACATTGCTAAAAAATCGGGAGGAAATCCTTTTGACAATATCAATACGCTATACAGTGGCTTTCCTGATAACATGGAAGTAAACAAAAAAGCAGAACGTTTGCCTGCTACCGTAGATGCAAATATCGTGTTTGGAAAATATGAGCGTACTGGAAATATCAATAAGCCTGTTGTCTTATTACATACCATCTATGACCAATTAATTCCAGCAACATACTCTGTGGTCAATTTTGAAAACATGGTTCGCCAACAAGGGAAAGAAGCGTATTTTACCGTAAAATATACCAACGGACAAGGGCATTGCAATTTCACGCCTAGTCAAACAGGCAAAGCATTCGACGAATTACGCTATTGGGTAAAAACAGGTAATAAGGCTATCGCAGGCTTTATGGAGTAGGTTTAGGTTTTTCAACTTTTCATATAAAACTCATCATTCAACATCGCTATGATTGATATTCAAAAAGTTATCGCTATCGACGTACACACACACGCAGAAGTGTCATGTTGTCAACCGCACGACGATTATCGTCCCGAATTTGATATTGCTTTTGCCAAATATTTTAAATCAGACAAGCGTCCTACGATTCAAGAAACGGCCGATTACTACCGTGATCATAACATGGCGTTGGTCATGTTTACGATTGATGCTGAATTTGAGGTAGGGAAAAAAAGAATTCCTAACATTGAAGTAGCGGAGGCAGCACTCAAAAACGACGATGTGATGATTGCTTTTGCCAGTATCGACCCCCATAAAGGGCGTATGGGAGCTAGAGAAGCCCGTAATTTAATTGAAAATTATGGCGTAAAAGGCTTTAAATTTCATCCAACTGTGCAAGGCTTCTATCCGTATGATAAAATGGCATATCACCTTTATGAGGTAATTGCAGAGTATAAATTGCCTATGCTTTTCCATTCGGGGCATTCTGGTTTTGGCTCAGGAGTACGTGGCGGAGGAGGCTTGCGTTTGGAGTATTCTAACCCGATGCACCTCGACGATGTAGCGAAGGATTTTCCTGATTGTCCGATTATCATTGCCCATCCGAGTTGGCCTTGGCAAGACGAAGCCTTGTCAGTTGCTATGCACAAGCCGAATGTCTATATCGACTTGAGCGGTTGGTCGCCCAAATATTTTCCTAAGCAATTGATTCAATATGCCAATACGCTCTTGAAAAATCGAATGCTTTTTGGAACAGATTTTCCATTAATTACGCCAGAACGATGGATGAAGGATTTTGAAGAAGCGGGTTTTAAAGAGGAGGTAAAGCCTTTGATTTTGAAAGAAAATGCCATTACTATGTTGGGGCTAAAAGCTCAATAAATCGTCACAGAAATGACTCAAAATAATGCTTCTATTAGAGGAGGAGAATTCTTGATAAAAGAAACGGAAGCTGCTCATATTTTTATTCCCGAAGAGTTTGGCGAAGAGGAGCTGATGATTGCTCAAACCTGTTCCGACTTTATTCGTACAGAAGTTCAACCTCGTTTAGATGAAATTGATTATGCGAAGGACAATAGCGTAATGGTGTCAATTTTGGATAAAGCGGCTGACTTAGGTTTACTGGCTACAGCAACGCCTATCGAGTATGGAGGCTTTGGTTTGGATACTAAAACTTCGTTACTGGTGGCGGAAGCATTGGGCGGAGGGCATTCGGTGTCGATTGCCATATCGGGAGACACGGGTATTGGTACGCTACCCATTGCCTACTATGGTACGGACTCGCAAAAGGCTAAGTATTTACCTCTTTTGGCTTCTGGAGCATATAAAGCGGCTTATTGTCTCACTGAACCAGATGCAGGTTCGGATGCGAATGCAGGGAAGACCAAAGCAATTTTGTCGGAAGATGGGCAATATTATGTTCTTAATGGGCAAAAGATGTGGATAACCAATGCTGGTTTTGCCGATTTGTTTATTGTTTTTGCCAAAATTGATAATGACAAAGCACATACCGCTTTTATTGTAGAGAAAAGTTTTGGTGGTATGACTATGAATGCCGAAGAGCAGAAGATGGGTTTAAAGGGTTCTTCTACTCGCCAGATTTTTTTTAACGATTGTAAAGTACCCGTCGAAAATGTCCTCTACATCCGTGAAGGAGGGTTGAAAATTGCACTCAATATCCTCAATATTGGTCGTATTAAATTGGCATCAGCGGTAATCGGAGCGTCTAAACAGGTGACTTCTCAAGCGGTGAATTATGCCAATGAACGTAAGCAATTTGGTACGTCAATTAGTAGTTTTGGAGCAATCAAGCATAAAATTGCGGAAATGAATGCTCGAACTTTTGCCTCAGAATCGGCTTGTTATCGGGCAGGACAAAATATTGACGATGCCGTGGCTGATTTAGTAGCCTCGGGAATGGATGCCAATCAGGCTAAATTGAAGGGTGTCGAACAATTTGCCATTGAATGTGCCATTATGAAAGTTCATGCTTCGGAGATGTTGGATTATGTGGTGGATGAAGGTGTTCAGATTTATGGAGGCATGGGCTTTTCGGCAGAAGCACCGATGGATAGGGCTTATCGTGATGCTCGAATCAACCGTATTTTTGAAGGAACGAACGAAATCAATCGTTTACTTTCCGTTGGTACAATCGTGAAAAGAGCGATAAAAGGGGAGTTAAACCTAATGCCCGCAGCGATGGCAGTAGGCAAAGAGATTCTAGAAATTCCCGATTTTGGAGTAGAGGAGGAAGAATGTATTTTAGCGAAAGAGAAAAAGGTCATTAAAAATATGAAGAAGGCAATCTTGATGATAGCAGGAGCGGCACTTCAAAAATATATGACAGCCTTTGAAAAGGAACAAGAATTAATGATGAATTTGGCGGATATGTTAATTGAGACCTACATCGCCGAATCAACCTTGTTACGAGTCGAAAAATTGATAGGGATCCGTGGGGCTGAGGCATGTAGTTTGCAACAAGATGCCGCCATGATTTATTTGCATGGAGCGGTAAATAAACTTGATAGTGCAGGTAGGGAGGCGATTATGTCGTTTGCGGAAGGAGACGAATTACGAGTAATGTTAATGAGCTTGAAGCGTTTTACGAAAATCGAACCGCTGAATTTGAAAGAAGCTCGTCGTCGAATAGCGGATGCTGCTATTGAAAAAGGAGGGTATTTGTTTTAATAGAAAGGCGTTTCAGAATTTTATTTCTGAAACGCCATTTTGTTTAGTCTTGCTTTTTGGCAGCTCTTTTTTCTTTCATTTTCGAGCGTAAAGCTTTACGGTCTTCAGGAGGCATCGCTTTAACTTTCTCTCTACGGTCTTGGAATTTCTCTTTGGCAGCCTCTTTTTCTTCAGGAGTCATGTTATTCCACTTGTCCTTCATTTGTTGGATATGCTCTTGGGCTTTCGCTCTATCTTCTGGACTCATTTCGTCCATTCTACGTTTCGCACGCTTTTCTGCTTTCTCTACTTTAGGATTAGCAGGAGCATCTGTAGTTGTTTGTGCTTGAGAAACTGCTGCTACTGCAACAAACATAAAGGCTGATAACAATATTTTTTTCATGGTCTTGTGAATTTATGTAACGAAGGTTAATGCTATTTATGCTGCTTGGACTAGGGTTGAGTAATAAGGTTTAATCTCCCTCATAACAATAATTACTAGCTAAACGTATAAATGCAAAAAAGGTCACTCGAATGAGCGACCTTTTTTGCTGTATCTTACCAAGAAGGGAAAGATTATTTCTTAACTTTCTTAACAACTCTTTCTTTAACTTTCGCAGCTCTACCTTGTTTGCCACGAAGATAGAATAATCTTGCACGACGAACTTTACCACGACGTAATACTTCGATTTTGTCGATGTTTGGAGATAAAACAGGGAAAATTCTTTCTACACCTACACCGTTAGAGATTTTACGTACTGTAAAAGTTTCTCCACCACCTGCATTACGACGTTGAATTACTGTTCCTTGGAATACCTGAATACGTTCTTTGTTACCTTCACGAATTTTTACGTAAACATTGACTGTATCTCCTGCTGCGAACTCGGGCAATTCTGCACGGCGTGCAGCGTTCTCAGCTTCTACAAATTTAATTAAATCCATTGTTTGATTTATTTGATTGGTTGAATAAAATGCTCGCCAATTATAAGTGGTCTTTCAACTTAACTTAAAATTGCTATGATGCTGCCCATCATAATTAGGTACTCAGCGGTGATATTAAAGGTCTGAAAAACAAGGGTCTGTAAATTACTCGCCTATGGTTGTTAGACTGCCCAATCACGTAAGAGCCTCAATCGGGGTGCAAAGTTCGGAACTATTTTTTTGAAATACAACAGATTAGCTTAAATATATTCCTTCAAGATTACCTAAATCGCTGTTTTTCCTAGTCTAAGTAGTTATCAGTTTAACGTTTAATGTTCAAAGATTTCAATAAGTCGCTATTATCTAATGGCCCATGCTATATCTTGAGACAAAATATCATAGACTATTTATCAACGAGTACTTATACTAAACTAGGTTTGCAAAATTAGGTTGTCCTATTTTACTGATAGGTGGTTCTAGGTGCTTTTGTAAACTGGATACCTTTCAATTACAAAGGAATGATGGTGCTATTCTTGATTTCAGACATGACAAAGGAGCTGTTGATATGAGCCACACTTTGTAAATCAGCAAGTTTGGTCTGATAAAACTCGTTATAGGCTTCCATATCTCGTACAATGACCTTAATGAGGTAGTCAAAATTACCAGAGACTACATTGCATTCAATCACTTCTGGAAAAGCATTAATGGCGGCTTCAAATTCGCTAAAATGATTCTTCTGTTGTTTATCAAGCGTTACGTTACAATAGACAATCAGGTGACGACCTAGTTTTTTCTTGTTTAACAAGGTCACATACTTTTCTATAATCCCTTCTTGTTCGAGCCTTTTGATACGGTCGTGCGTGGGAGTCATCGACAAATTAATCTGTTTAGATATGTCTTTTAGGGTCAATTGAGCATTCTCTTGCAGTAACCGAAGAATATGTAAGTCTGTTGCGTCTAAATTCATGGAGAAAAATTTACTTTTTCGGTAGATTAAATTATTGTAAACAGAAATTATTCCTGTGTTAATAGTAAAATTATACAGTATTTTCTTATTTATCAGATTTTGTCGTGGGTATTTTCTGTATGTGTAACTTGCATCCATCAAAACACTTCATCTTCAAACGACGCTTTGCTCTAGTATTTGGTTTAATTCAACGATTAAGCCGAATACAGATGCAAGGTACTAATCATCCTCAATCATGATTATTGGTATTCCAAAAGAAATCAAGAACAACGAAAACCGTGTTGCTCTTACACCCGCAGGAGTTTTGGCTCTCAAAAAAAGTGGACATACTGTCTATGTGCAGTCAACAGCAGGATTAGGCAGTGGTTTTGCCGATGCCGATTACGAGCAAGCAGGAGCTGAAATTCTCCCAACAATCGAAGCCGTATATGCCATTGCTGAGATGATTTGTAAGGTGAAAGAACCCATTGCGTCGGAATATCCGTTGATTAAAGAAAATCAATTATTGTTTACATACTTCCATTTTGCCTCGTCAGAACCGCTTACAAAGGCGATGATTGAGCGTAAATCGGTTTGTTTGGCGTATGAAACGGTTGAAAAAGCAGATCGCTCGTTACCTTTATTAGTACCAATGTCAGAAGTGGCAGGACGTATGTCAATCCAAGAAGGGGCTAAGTACTTAGAGAAACCAATGGGAGGAAGAGGCGTATTGTTAGGAGGAGTAGCAGGAGTGAAGCCAGGCAATGTTTTGGTATTAGGTGGAGGAGTCGTAGGAACACAAGCAGCTAAAATGGCGGCTGGTTTAGGAGCAAACGTTACCATCATGGACGTTAGTCTTGCACGACTCCGTTATTTAGATGATGTGATGCCTGCGAATGTAACAACCCTAATGTCGAACGAATATAATATTCGTGAAGCCATTAAAACAGCCGACTTAATTATTGGAGCGGTACTAATCCCTGGGGCAAAAGCACCACACTTGATTACCCGTGAAATGTTGAAGGAGATGCGTGAAGGAACGGTATTAGTCGATGTGGCAGTAGATCAGGGCGGTTGTATTGAAACCTGTAAGCCTACCACACACGAAGCACCAACGTTTGTAATTGATGGTATTGTGCATTATTGCGTAGCCAATATGCCAGGGGCTGTGCCTTATACCTCAACGTTAGCCTTGACAAACGCTACATTACCGTATTGTTTGGCATTAGCCAACAAGGGTTGGAAAAAAGCTTGTCAAGAAAATGAAGAATTGAAAAAGGGTCTAAATGTAGTTCATGGTAAAGTAGTTTATCAAGGTGTTTCCGACGCTTGGGATTTACCATTGAGCAGTTTAGAAGACTTATTAAGTAAATAGATGGATTAATTCAAATTGTTTGATTATAACCCTCCTGATAGTAATCTGGAGGGTTTTTTGTATGCCCCTCCAACCAAAGATACACTTCTGGTTTTATTCTGATAATTTCCTGCATTATCCATCAACAAATCCAATC
>JBMLRK010000531.1:0-3491 GCA_049241065.1 Spirosomataceae bacterium | reverse complement strand
AAAATTATTTGATTTTATATCTAGTAACGGTCCTTTTAATTTCTGTGGTTTATGCCCCACTTCTCCTAACACAGGAACGCCTTTAGATCTGCTTTCAAATTCCGCACGAGATTCCACTCGGTCATTCACTAAGGCCAAGATATTGATAATTAGCACAGGAATACCCAAACCTGCTAAAAGGGCAATTAACCAAATGACAGCTTTGCTAGGTTTTACAGGAAGCGGGGTTGCAAAAGCATCATCGACCAAACGGCTATCCGATACGGTAGAGGCATAAGAAATGGCTGTTTCTTCCTTTTTCTGTAATAACAGTAAGTATAGACTTTCTTTGATACCTTGTTGGCGTTTGATGGATACAAACTCACGCTCTTTACGAGGAATGCTACGAATAGAAGATTCGATACCTCTGTTTAGGGATGCCAAACTCTGGCGAGCCAAACCAAGGCTCCGCTTTTGGTTATTGACGTTTTCACGGATGGCTTGTTTGGTATTCGTAATTTGCATCTGTACGGTTTCTAACAGCGGGTTTCCTTCTTGAACGGTGCGAGCGTATTTTTCTCTTTGTAATTCTAGTTCAGATAGTTTTTCGGTCAAAGACATCAAAATTGGATCTTCAATCATGGAGTTAACCGCAGACATATTGGCATTAGGAGCCGATAGAAAACGCTCTACTCCTTCCAACATTTTGATTTTAATGTCCACCTCGTTAAGCTTCGTATCTGTTTCTTTTACTTTTTCCAAAAATAAGTTAGACTCAGAACTGATGTCGGTAAAACCCGCCTGGCTTTTATAAACCTCTACGTCTTTCTCTACGTCGGTAAGTTCACCCGTCAATAAACGTAGGCGATCGTCAATAAAACGTAGGGTATTTGTTGCCTCGGTATTTTTATCGCCCAAAGCCGCTAACGTATATTGCTGATTAAGGTTACGAAGGATGTCTTTTCCCCGTTCAGGAGAAGTCTCTTGGTAAGTCAAGCTTAAAACCGTACTCTTTTGATTTAATAAAGAAACATCTAATTTTCCAAGGTTTTGCTCAACCACATTATCTACGGTTGCAAAAGACACTTTTATTTCGTCTTCTCCAGCAAAGCGTTTTTCATTTAAAAATACTCTAAAACGGCCGATGAAATTATTATTAACCGCTTGCCCGTAACTAAAAGTACCTAGTTCCTTTCCATCCGCTTCTACCTGAAATTTATCTCTACCTAAAATGTGAATAACAACTTTCTTTTTGTAGGCAGGTTGAATCATTTGCTCTAGCTGAATCCAGATAGGCGATTGTCCATACAAGTCTGTATCAACAGGACTCGCTTCACGATAATAGTTGACGTTTAGGCGAAGAGCCTCCACAACTTTTTTCATCAAGGTACGAGACTTTAATACTTCTATTTCATTTTCGACGATTTTGTTCCCACCAATATCAAGTCCTTCAAGAATTTCCATTCCTGCTTTCATGCCTTTTTTCTCATCCTTAATTAAAATCACAGATGATACTTTGTATATAGGGCGAGTATAGCGTAAATAAAGAAAAGCTACTGCCGCAGCCAACAAAAGGAAGATAACGAATAAGTACCAGCGTCTGAGATAACGCCAAGCAACTGCTCTAAAATCAATACTTTCTTCTTCAGACTCTGCTATAAAATTGTTAAAATCGTTATTCATATTTTTTCTCCGTTATTGACAATAAATTTTGCTACCACATAGATGCATAGGTAACATAGAAAAATTTTGGTTTATTACTATGCAACCACATAGACACAGAGGTAACATAGCTATAGAAAATTGCAAATACCTAGCAAAGGAAATATAGAAGGAAGATACTGTAAAAAGCTATGTCTTCTATGTGTCTATGTGGTTGCAATAAGGATTAGCGAGCGATGTTAATTAATAAAACGCCTACCGCTACTACAGCTGAAACTACACTGGTTAAGATTGGTACCATTTGGTAGGTACGGTCATTGTAATTCGCTTTTACACGTGATGGTTCTACATAAATAATATCTCCATTTCTTAAAAAATAGTAAGGCGAATTAAGAATGTCTTGAGATAACAAATTCAGACGTACTTCTTGGCGTTTACCGTTTTCCTCACGAATCAGAACAACGTTTGTACGCTGTGCATAGGTTGTCAAATCACCAGCAATACCAAGAGCAGCAATAATGGAAGTACGATTATCCAATAAATTATAAGTACCAGGTCTGTTTACTTCACCCAACATAGTAAACTGATGGTTCAGTATTCTAACGTTGACTGTAGGTTCTTTTAAGAACACATTTAATTTCTTCTTGATTTTATCAGCGGCTTCTGCGGAAGTAAGACCCGATAAATTGACAAGGCCAATTAAAGGTGCTTCTACGTTACCCAAAGAATCTACTTCGTAGCCAAGTGGTTGAATACCTTGGGACGCACCAGAGTTACCGCCTGGGAAATTTGTATAGCGTAAACCTGCTGTAATAGGAAGTTCAAAAATCTTGTTCGATTCTTCACTTAAACTGCTAACAGCAATACTCAAAATATCGTTTGGTTGAATTCTAACTACCTGAGGTTTAATGACTTTCAAAGGTACATACTTGGAAGTATCGCCTTGAAAATAGACCATTTGTTGTGTTGTCCCACATGAAAAAAGGAAAGAGGTCATTAAGATTCCTAAAGCAATGGCAAGAAGATTACACTTACGATTCATATTTTTTGAGATTTTATTAGCTTACGTTTTTAGGGATAAGAAACGACTTGTGAATGATTAACTAAGTATTAGTAAAGAGTTTTGTTTGATTGCAAAATTATACTTTTATTTGAATTCTACGATAAATGAATTGTGAAATTATTAATATTTATTCCAAACATTAAAGCGTATTTGATTCTACTTTAGAATATTCACGAAAATATATCTTTTTATCAGATAAACGAATACAAAGTTATTAAACGGTAATATTTTGTTTAAAATCTAGGAAAAAGACAAAAAAAAGCAACCTAGTTTATATTAATTACACCTAAGCTAAATAGGATTATTAGAACAGTTAGTGCCGAATTGAAAATAGTACTTTATAAAGAATGAATATCCTAGCAGATACAGCGTAGAGTCGGAAGGAAAAACTAATGATTGTTCAGTATTACACGATACATGAATCCGCCAAAGCTTCGAAAAAGGTTAATGTATCGAGTGCAATAGTTACAACTGGGTAGCTCAGATAAAGAGATTACAAGAAGGATTGGACTTCCAAAGCCTTCGATTTAGACTATCTGCGTGATTGTCCCCCCCCCATCCCATTGACAAGTCCATTACATTAAGGGAGTAGAGAACGCTGTGTGTCTCTTCATTCATTCAATTGCAAGCTGACAATAGATAGTCCAGTTCAACAGACGGAGAAGTTGCTTTTTCTAAATTTCGCAGAAAAAATAGACCTTGAAGATTATTTTTTTCATTATTGTAGGTTTTTTGTTGTGAATCTACAAATAAGGGATAAACGTGTGAGCAAGAGTAAAATGAAGTG